>CAZCPP010000177.1:0-8296 GCA_964500655.1 uncultured Anaerolineaceae bacterium
TTCTTTCAACATGCCGGACTTGACCTTACCCAACTTTGGTAAATGTCAATAGTAGCCCTTTTGCAAAATCCGCATTCCAGGTGAATACCCACAAGGAGGTCCCATCACCTGGGATGATGATCTTCTTACCCTGCTTCATGCGTTCGATAAGTGTATAAGGATGCTGCCAACTTCCCATGCACAATGGAATTTGTGAAGGACCATAGGTCAGTGATGGACGAACAATTGTGATCGGAAATTCATCTTTACGGAAAGCCTGCATTAGACGTTCTTCACAGGCAATTTTATCGCGTGAATAACCCCAGTATGGATTCTCCAATGGCGTTTCTTCTGTGATGACATAATGTGCTGGTGGCTTTTGATACGCGCTGGCAGAACTGATAAATACAAATTGATTGGCTTTGGTACTAAATAAACGAATATCGCGTTCGATGTCATCAGTAGTAAAAGCGATCCAATCGACAACCACATCAAAGTGGTGTTCTTCGATCATTGTAACGATTTCGTTTTCACCCTGATACACATCTCCCACCAACAGATGTGCGCCTTTTGGCGTCGGATACTTGGTCGAAACACCCCGATTCAATATATACAGATCAATACCGCGTTCTACAGCCAAATCAGAACAAGCTGAGCTAATCAATCCGGTCCCGCCAATAAAGAGTACCTTCATTATGATTTCTCCTTCGTGTTTTTTAGCCAATCAAGAACCATCTTCAAATTCTCCTCTAATAAATCAACTGCATCTACTATCAACCGCGGTTCATCCCATGGCGCGTAATAACTTTTAACAAACTCCACGTCAGACCAACTCAATTCATGCCAACCGGGGATTTGGCGTTGACGTTTCTTCAGGCGTGCACGATGCACACTTTCGTCTGAACATATGCACTCAACGACAAGCCAATCCGCATCATACTTCGTCGCTAACTGCTTCCACGACAAGCGAATTGATTCCGTGCTGGCAACGCTATCTAGGATCACCGATTGACCTTGCATCAACTGACGTTCGGCGAGGGCTGTTAAAAGTTGGTACCCTGCTGAACCTAAAGGTTTTTCTTCGTTCGAAGGTGTTAATTCACAACGTAAAAGTGTGGCTTCAAGCCAATCCTTACTAAAAACTGGGACACCAAGCTCTCGCCCCACAGCTTCTGCAAGCGCACTTTTACCAACCCCCGGTATTCCCGAGAAAACGATCAACTTCATTTTGCTGCGACTAATACCACCATCTCGCTTAGATCATCTGACTTTCCGGTGAGGCTCGGATAAAAATCGGGTTTCTGAAAGCCGACCTGCAAAATCATCTCTGTCAGTAGATCATTTTCGTAAGCCTGCATGCTGGCTGAATGGCGGGTCACATCCCCATTGGCGGCATCAACG
Organism: uncultured Anaerolineaceae bacterium; assembly: GCA_964500655.1. Taxonomy (GTDB): domain Bacteria; phylum Chloroflexota; class Anaerolineae; order Anaerolineales; family Villigracilaceae; genus JAABUE01. The sequence continues at coordinate 1,381 of CAZCPP010000177.1, forward strand.
ATATAGTAGCGCTCAATAGCCACGGAATTCGCATCATCCCAGAAGGATTCCATCAGGCATAGGTGCGGTTTATCGGCGAAAAGTTCATATTCGGCCGAGTACCAGGTGGCAGGCTGATTTCCACGCTCGTAAACAGAATCAAATGTGGAAACTTCGAGTAGCAATTTTCCATCTTTCACTAGAGCTGAGAATGCCTTTTCCAAGAGTAGCTTAGCATCACTCGGTTTGAAGACGTTAAACTCGCCAAAGATGAGCATGACCAAATCTAAACCAGAACCAAAGGACGTAGTACGGATATCTCCCAGGGTATAGGAGCAATTGTCAGGAGTTTGATTAACGGCGAACTCGATGGATGCGGGAGAAAAGTCGATTCCATGGCATGCATGCCCGAGTGCGGCAAGACGCGTAGTGTACAGGCCGGGACCGCAACCCAGGTCGAGGATATGGGAAGTGTTTTTGTCCAGTACGAAGGTGTGGATCCAATTCATATGCTTTTCAATGATTGGCGTTCGACGACTGGCAGCATCGTGTTTCTGAGAAAGGTGCTCCTTGAGCATACGGCGACTGAATTCCGGATCATCCCAGGGTATTTTTCCACCTTCAGCCCAGGGCTGTGGATTCATGTCGCGGCAGATTAATTCAGACAGATTCATTTGGATATGAGTGACTTGCGCATACGGTTTAGGGCTTCCTCAAGCATGCTGCGTGGGCAAGCAAAATTTAAACGTACGAATCCCTCTCCTCCGGGGCCAAAGTCTACGCCCTCGTTGAGCGCTACTTTGGCTTCATTCAAGAAAAACTCGTAAGGCTTCCCCGATATCTTGTTAGATTCGAGCAAGGGATTGCAATCCAGCCAGATCAGGTAAGTTGATTCTGGTACAGTCATGCGGATTTCCGGTATATTTTCCTGAATATAATCAACCACGAAATCTCGATTGGTAGTCATATAAGCAAGTACATCCTTGAGCCAATCATCACAAGCACCTGAGAAAGCTGTTTGCGCGGCAAGCAACCCCAAACTGTTGACATGAAAGGTCATTTGCTCAGTCGCTTTTTTGAATTGCTCAAGCAGATCCTGGTCAGGGATGATAGCGAAACCACAGAACAAGCCGGCCGTATTAAATGTTTTGCTCGGTGCCACAAGCGTGATAGATTTCTCTTCGATCTCTGGGGAAAGCGTGGCAATGGGTGTATGCTGCGCTCCATTAAGTAATAACTCGCTATGGATTTCATCTGAACAAATGACTATATTTTGGCGAAGACAGATCTCAGCCAGACGGGACAAATCATCCTGCGTGAAAGCATTACCTGTTGGATTATGGGGATTGCAAAACAGGAACATCCCTGTACGCGCATCACCCAATCCAAAAGCTGCTTCAAATGCGTCAAAGTCAATCTCATACTGGATAATGTTTCCGTTGGTTACATTGACAAGCGGCGCATATTGACGGGCAAGCCCCAGATTTTCATGCACTTTCAAAAACGGGAAATAAACAGGCGGTTGCATTAGGATGCCCTCACCAGGTTTACACACAGTGCGTGCGGCAGCATTGAACCCACTGACTATACCAGGAATGGCTACCACCATCTCTGGCTCGATCTTCCAACCATACAATTTATCCATACGGGTGACGACCGACTCCTGTAACGCCTGTGGAGGCATTTCATAACCAAGAACTCCTTTTTCAATGCTTGCTCGAAGCGCATCCCGAATGGGTTTGGGAGTCACAAACTCCATATCAGCAACCCACATAGGAAGTACATCTTCCGGATACCGATTCCATTTAATAGAATTGGTAGATCGGCGATCAATAATGGTGTCAAAATTGTATTTCATAATTGTAATTTCCCTATTTGAGAGATTGAATTAATTCCAGGAACAGATCTTGCCGGTAATTTCAACTTGAAATGTAATATTGTATCGTATGATAAGTTCAAATACTCAAGGTGCTTAACCGGGGCCAAAGATCCAACTTCAGCCTTATCCAATTCCATGTACTCATTGTCATGGGTAGTAAAATGGAATTTGGTGTTTGACTCAACTTCCCTGCGAAAATTCCATGAGATTATCGCGCAGCATCTTCGCAGGAGATAACAAACGCTAATTTGTAGTTTTGTTGACGAGATCGTGAATCCACTTGCGCGAGAGATAACGACGCATCATAATGAAAATCTTGACAACTTCTTCTAGGAAAACCATCATATAAACCCCAAAAACGGGCAACCGCAGCACAAAGCCACCGATCAATGCCATCGGAACGCCAATCGCCCAGATAGAGAACAACTCCATGAACATAGCGAAGCGCGTATCACCGCCTGCGCGCAACACGCCCACGAACAGGATGAAGTTGATTGCGCGTACCCAGGCGGTGAGTGAAAATATCAGCATCAGCCGACGAGCATTCTCCGCTGCCAGTGGGGAAATCCCGTAGAGACTGACAACTGGCCCACGCAAGAATATGGTGATAACGCCAGAAAACAAAGCCACCAACACCGCGAGAATGGTAAAGCGGCGACCATACTCAAAAGCGATGTGTTTTTCCTTTGCCCCAATCTTGTTGCCAACCATGATCGCGCAGGCATTTCCCAAGCCAATAAAGAACACAGAAGCAATTTCTTCAATCGTGGCGTTGATCTGCACAGAAGCAATGGCATCCGTGCCGATGCGGGCATAGACAGCATAGTAGATGGTGATACCTACCGACCAGAAGACTTCATTGGCCGCAGCAGGCATGGCTGTCTTGAGTACTGTGCCAAGGAAAGCGCGTTCGAAGCGGAAGAATATCAGGGGATTGGCTGCCAGAGGGGTTTTGAGCGTGTAAACTAAGATGATGATCAAGACACATTCAAAAATCCAGCCAAAGGTGGTACCTATGGCTGCGCCGCGTACGCCAAGTGCGGGAAGTCCGCCGATTCCGAAGATAAGCAGGTAGCCAAGTCCCGTTTTCAAAACAATGGCAATCGCACTGACCACAACTGTCATTTTGACAAGCATAATACTGCGCAGGACTGCAAAATAGGATGTGGTAACCGCCATAAACATGTAGGAAAAGCCAACGATTCGCAGGTAGCTACTACCAAGTTCAATAACTTCCACGTCTTCGGTATAGAAGCTCATAATGGTTTCGGGGATGAGGGTAGCAGCCAGAGTGAATAGGAGCCCGGTACCCAACGCAACAGTCAGGCTGATGCCCAGCACTTTACGAATGCTTTCCACGTCACCTTGACCCCAGTATTGAGCTGTGAAGATCGCCATCCCGCTGGTGACCCCGAACAAAAATAAGATCAACAGGAAGAAGACCTGGTTGGCAAGTCCAAGAGCAGCAATGGAAGCTTCACCCAATTGACCAACCATGAGCACATCCACCATGTTAAAACCGGCAGTGATGAACTGTTGAAATGCAACCGGGAGGGCAAGTCCCAGCATGGTGCGCATAAAGACTTTATCACGAATAAAAGATGGGTTCATAAAATATACTGAATCAGTTCAAGAAAAGACCCTAAAGGCCTAGGTAGACCTTTAGGGTCTAAACAGCAAAAAACGTACTTATTCTTTATCAGGCGCTTCGCGAACGATGTATAATGGTCTGCCTTTGGCTTCGTCATATAGACGCCCGATGTACTCGCCCAGCACACCTAGTGAAATTAACTGCACACCGCCCAGGAAGAGCACCGCGATCAAAGCGGAGGCTTGTCCGAAGAACGCTTGAGATCCGGTCATGCGCATGATAACAACGATTGGAATCGCAAAGATAGCAATACTAGCCGCAACGAATCCAAAGTAAGTGGCTACTTGTAGTGGGAAATATGAAAAGCCGGTGACCGCATTCAAAGCCAGCCGTAGCATTTTCCTGAATGGATATTTGGTCTCGCCAGCATGGCGAGCAGCGCGATTGTATTCCACACCAATCTGCTTGAACCCCACCCAGGCCGCCATACCACGTAAAAAGCGATGTCGCTCCCGCATAGAGTTCATCACATTCACCACTTTGCGGTCTATCAAACGGAAGTCGCCGGTATCAAGAGGGATTTTGACGTCTGTGATACGGAAGATGACGCGGTAGAACAGTGAGGCCGTCCACAACTTGAACCAGGATTCGCCTTCGCGTTCGGCGCGCACGGCATAAACCACTTCGTAGCCTTCCTGCCATTTTTCGGCTAGCTTTAGGATGACTTCGGGTGGATCTTGCAAATCCGCATCGATGATGACAATCGCCTCACCCCGTGAATAGTCCAACCCCGCCGTGACAGCAATCTGATGACCAAAATTGCGTGCAAAGATGATTGGGCGTACGCGTTTGTCCCTCTCCGCCAATTCACGGATTTTATCGGTTGAGCCGTCCGTGCAGCCGTCGTCGATCAACACCAGTTCCCACTCCTCTCCGGTCGATTCCATTACTTCTTTGACCCGGCGATAGAGTTCGGGAATGCTGTCAATTTCGTTGTATATCGGTGCAACGATCGAATATGTTATTTTCATTTTGTTTCGGCCTGCTCCTCCCTATTTTTTTTTCGTGCACGTCTGGATGTCTTTTTGGGTTCTTCTGTTTTAATAAACTGCATACCACCCTCCTCATCAAAAGCGGGCAAGCCCAGTACCTTACAACGTACATATTCTCCTACTAGCGCTATGCTTGCCAGTACCGGTACGACCAGCAACGCACCCATGATACCTACAAGTATTGTGGCAGTCATAATGGCAATAAAAACAACGCCCTCATTCATATGAACGCTGCGTCCCATCACATACGGCCTGAGCAATAATCCTTTCAGGTTGATCAGCACCAGGTAAGTGGCCATTACAATCCCTGCCACCCACAAATTGGAAAGCGGAATCCAGCTTGATCCTTCGAGCAAGGCAACTCCGACTGCCAACATGGCTGCCAGGAATGGACCAACATCTGGGACAAGTGTAAAGAACCCGGCGATGACGCCCAAGGCCAGTGCGCCAGGAATACCGATAATCCACCAGGCAATTGTGAAAACAATACCAACAATGATCATCAGAACTATTTGCCCGCGCAAATAAGCCATCCACACCTGTCGTATGCGCCCATACAGTTCCCAAAGTTCTTCATGATATATCTGCGGCGCAAGATTGATCGTCCAGTCACGCATGCGCGGCCAATGTGCCAGAAACAAGTGTACACTGACTAGAATTATCAAAAACCATAGCACGCCAACAGACGTGGATTCAAGTAATTGTAGTAACTCTTCCGGCAAGGGGGAGAGCACGATGGTCTCCAATTGGTTCAACGACTCTCCCAACTGCTCGAAATGGAACACGTACCCGGCAAACTCGATTGGTTGAGATAGCGTCTGTTGCAACTGATTGGTCAAATCAAGCAGGTCTTGGATGACCAGTTGAGCCTCATCAAGAAAGAGCGGCGTAAGCGAGGCAGGCAATCCTACCAGCAAGACCAATCCCGTAAAATACACTAAATTGACAGCCAATGTTCGGGATATTGTCGTACGTTCAAGCAGGAACGTCACTGCCGGGTTGATTAGATAGGCAACAAACCCGGCAATCACCAGTGCATTGACCGCTTCACCCGCGTAAAAAAGAAAAATCACAAATGCGACAAATGCCAGCACTGATACCAGGTAACGAAACGGCATGCTCCAAGTGTTGTTCATAGCAATTGCTTTACAGCCTCCAAGGTAGGTTCAATGACAGGTGCTTCATCCACAGCCTGCATTGCAGCTTTGACGTCCTTCAAGCCGCTACCAGTGTTGATCACCAGGATGGGTTCATCGCTTGCGACGATGCCCGAGCTGGCCGCCTTGACCAGGCCAGCATAGGAGGTCGCTCCGGCCGGTTCCGCGAAAACGCCTACCCGGCCTAGTTCTGCGATGGCTTGAAGGATTTCATCATCGCTTACTGTGATATACGTACCCCCGGTCTCTTTGGTCGCACGGACAGCGCGCACGCCATCCCGCGGCAGGTCAACGGAAATACTATCGGCCAGAGTCTGTGCCGAAACGGGAGCAATTTCCTCGTTCCCGGCATGAAACGCATTCGCTATTGCGGCCGAGCCTTCGGCCTGTACGCCAATGATGCGTGGAATCTGTTCGATCCAACCCAGTTCCAATAAATCTTTAAAACCCTTGTGGATACCGGAGATGATGTTGCCATCACCCACCGACACAAAGACAGTGAAGGACGTTGTCCCAATGGCGTCCTGCATGAACTCCCATATCTCAAAGGCAGCTGTCTTTTTGCCTTCAGCGGTGAATGGATTGTAGCCCGTGTTGCGACAATACCATCCGAATTCCTGGGAAGCCTTGATGGTCAGGTCGAAAGCGTCGTCATAGCTGCCATCCACCAACATGACCTTGGCTCCGAAGACCAGCAACTGCGCCACTTTGGCTGGGGGAGCCGATTTGGGGGCAAAGATGACCGCCCGCTGCCCCACCGCAGCAGACATGCCCGCCAGTGCAGCGCCGGCGTTGCCTGTAGATGCTGTCACGACCACTTCGGCTTTGATCTCGCGGGCGCGAGCCACCACGATGGCGCTGGCGCGATCTTTGAAGGAAGCAGTCGGGTTGCGAGACTCATCCTTTAGCCAAAACTGCTGCAGGCCGAGTTTCTCAGCCAGCACGGGCATGTTGAAAACGGGCGTCCAGCCAGCGGCATGAAGGGGCGTGCCATCGCCAGCTACTACGTAGACGGGCAGCATGGGCGCATAGCGCCACAAAGAATTATCAGTGCGACAGAGAATATCGTCAGGTCGATATTTGCTTTTAATACCTTCGTAATCCAGGATGATATCAAGATTGCCACCATCCTGTGGGCAAGTGTAGTTGACCTGCCCGGGTTTATATTCAGTCTTGCAAAGCGAGCAACGATAACCAGTGAATTTATTCATAGTTCCTCTCTTGATTTCAGTAACTCGCGAATTTGATGTCATTGCGA
>CAZCPP010000178.1:0-8284 GCA_964500655.1 uncultured Anaerolineaceae bacterium
CAAACGACTTTATCCAGTTGTTGATGTTCAAAATTCAGCTTAACTATGCACTAGGCTCTTTGAGGAATTCATGAAACTTCGTAAAATTCTGTTCGTTGCAATTATTTCACTGTTACTAGTTGCCTGCAACATGAATCTGGCGCAAGATGTCACTCCCCCGCCAGGGTATGTTGCCCATACGCCCGCGCCCACACACGGCCCGGTCTTCCCTGCGCAAGCACCAGACATTCAAAATGGCGCCGCTATCTATGCTGAAAAATGCGCTGCTTGCCATGGCGAAACCGGTCTGGGTGATGGGCCGCAAGGCCAGCAATTACCGGTATCTGTCCCGCCGCTGGCGGTACCTGAACTTGCCTGGAAAGCTGCTCCGGCAGATTGGTTTTTGACTGTCACACTTGGCAACATCGACAATTTCATGCCCCCCTTCGCCAGCCTGAACGACCAGGAGCGTTGGGGCGTGGTGGCCTATGCCCAATCCTTGAGCAGCACCCCCGAACAGATCAGCCAAGGTGAGCAGCTCTTCAATGACAACTGTGCAAGTTGCCCAATCGACTTCTTCACCAATCAGGAAAAAATGGCTGCTCTGTCTACAGATAATCTGGTCAGTTTGCTGGCTGATGGCGGAGAAGGTCTACCTGCTCTTGGAAATTCGTTCTCGCAAGAAGAACTCGCTGCCATAGCAGCTTACTTGCGAACCTTGACATTCCCCGCTTCAGTGGCTTCAACCGATCCTGCTCTCCCTACCGAATCCCCTGAGCCCACCCAAACAGAAGTACCGGTAACTGAAGTTTCTGTAATAGAAGCCCCAACAACAGATGGGACACCTACCGAAGGCGAGCAAGCTGGGCCTTCGACTGAAGAGCCGGCTGAAGAAGCAGGCATTGGAACCGTCAGCGGCAAGCTAGTCAACGGTAGCAGAGGGGATGTGCCCTCTGAACTGACAGTCACCCTGCTCGGTTTCGACCACGCTATGGATGCTGGTGGCACTCCGATAGAGGTGGTTAATGAAACTGTCGAAACAGATGAAACCGGTGCCTATCTCTTCGAAGAGATAGAAATTTCCGAAGGCCGCATCTTCCTGACAGAAACTACCTTCCAGGGCATTACTTTTCAATCTGAAATGACCTTCAGCGAAGCCGGGATGACAGAGCTTGCTTTTCCCGACCTCATGCTCTACGAAAGCACCACCGAAAATGGCGGCCTGGTGATCGAGCAACTTCACGTCAGTTTTAATACAGCTGATGAAGGAGGCTTACAGATTTTTGAACTTTTCACTATTAGTAACCTCAGCGATAAAGCTTACGTCTTTACCACTGACGGAACCAGCCTACCCTTCATACCACTGCCTAAGGACGCGGTAAACATAGGTCTCGAACTCTCGCAAGACAGTGCACCAATAATGACCACGGAAGATGGTTTTGCCATCCCACCCAGTGAAGATTTTTATTCCATCATTGCATTCTTCAGTATGCCCTACGAAAAAGAGTTAACCATGAGCCAACCTTTGGCTCTGCCAGTCAGCTCGATGGTGGTCATCGTGCCAGAGGGCATCAAGGTCAAAGCAAGTCAATTGATAGACGAAGGCGTTCAGGAAACCGAGACTGGCCACAATGTCCGCATGTATTCCGGTGGCAGTCTGAGCGCTGGCACAGCGTTTGAAATTGAACTCTCAGGTAAGATCAAGCCCACTGCTTCTTCGGCGATTGATACGGACAACCAGCAAACGCTATTGATTGGCGCCGGTGTTTTCGGTGTGGTTCTCATCATGGCAGGTATCTGGATGTTCCTGCGCGATCGCAGCGTTGATGAAGATGATTTCGAAGGTGATGAGAATGAGTTCGAGACGGCCGACGAGGTGATGGACGCAATCATCGCTCTGGATGACCTGCACCGCGCAAAAAATATTCCTGACGAAACTTACCAGAAGAGACGCGCTGAATTAAAGGATCGATTAAAAGAATTAGCCTAACAATCATGATTGAAGTTAAGCAACTCGTCAAACGCTTCGGCCTGAAACCCGTGTTGCGCGGACTGGATTTCGAAGTTCAGCCCGGCGAATTTGTGGCCTTGCTCGGCCCCAACGGAGCGGGTAAGACTACTTTTTTGCGCATCCTGGCTTCGCTTTCAAGTCCTACGATGGGGCAAGTAAACATTGCTGGATACAGCCTGCCCAAACAAGCTGCGGCGGTGCGTGCCCGTCTTGGTGTGGTTTCACATTTACCTTTGCTTTACAACGATCTGACCGCAGAAGAAAACTTGCTCTTCTATGCACGCATGTATGGAATTCAAAACTCTGCAACTAGAATCATGGATGTGCTCAAGGTGGTTGGTTTGGATGCCCGTCGCCGCGATCTGGTGCGCACCTTTTCGCGCGGTATGCAACAGCGTTTGGCAATCGGCCGTGCAATGCTTCACGACCCGGATGTGATGCTCTTTGACGAACCTTACACCGGTCTTGATCAAGATGCATCTTCTATACTGGATAAAGTGTTGCAAACCGTAGCCCAGCAGGGACGCACTGTAGTAATGACCTCCCATGATCTAGCCCGTACTGAAGATCTGGCCACGCGTTTCGACATTCTCTCGCGCGGCGTTATCTCTGCATCCGCAGGTCGGAATTCCCTGGGCAAACAAAACCTCCTGGACTTCTACAGACAAGCTATAAAAGAATAAAATGACCACCTCAGTCCCCACCTCCGATCATCAAACTGCCAGACCAAGTTTCTTGCGAGCCATATTTGCAATTGTACATAAAGACCTGATGGCAGAATATCGTTCGCGTGAGTTGATCTCGTCCATGATGGTTTTTGCAGTGCTGGTCATATTTATTTTCAACTATGCCCTAAACCTAGAACCTGCCCTGCGCACAAAAGTAACCTCCGGTGTGCTTTGGGTGACATTTATATTTGCCGGAAATATCGGCCTCAACCGTGCCATGGCTGTCGAGAAAGATCGCGGTTGCCTGGATGGGCTCCTGCTTGCGCCCGTAGATCGCGCCGCCATCTATTTTGGTAAGGTGATCAGTACACTGATCTTTATGCTACTAGTTGAGATCATCATGTTGCCTATTTATGGAGTGTTCTACAACATCAACCTGTTCAATCCGGGATTGTTGCTGGTCATCTTACTCGGTTCGATAGGCTATACTGCAGTTGGGACCTTGCTTTCGAGTATGGCTGTACAAACTCGCACGCGAGATATCTTGTTGCCTATCATATTATTTCCCGTCATAATCCCCATCGTGTTGGCGGCCGTGGATGCCAGTGGGAAATTCCTGACAGGCGCGAAAATGTCCGAAATTCAACCCTCGCTGACGCTGCTTATCGCCTTGGATGTTATATTTACTTCGATTGCCTTTATGGTTTTTGATTACGTTGTAGAGGAATGATTTTTTGTCGGTGTAAGGTGAGTCATGCCTCACCTATATACCGACACCATCTTTTTAGGAGAGTTTTATGCAAAAGAAACCCATTACCTTACTCGCCCTCGACATTGTTGCCTTCATTCTATTGGGCATATCCACCTATCTGGCACTAATCTTTGCGCCGACCGAAGCTGTAATGGGCGAAGTGCAACGTGTATTCTATTTCCATGTGGCCACCGCCTGGGTTGGCATGCTCGGATTTGTAGCCGCGGGTGTTTCAGGCATTGTCTATCTACGTACCGGGGACCTAAAATGGGACCGCGTTGAAATAGCCGCTATTGAAATCAGTCTGGTTTTCTTTTTCATCACCATTTTGCTCGGTTCCATCTGGGCCCGACCCGTCTGGAATACCTGGTGGACTTGGGATCCGCGTTTGACCACCGCAGCCATCACTGAACTGATCTACATCGCTTACTTCATGTTGCGTCAGGGCATTGAAGATCCCGATCGTCGTGCGCGCTTTGGTGCTGTATACACTCTGATCGGCGCAGTAAGCGTACCGATCACTTTCATGGCTATTCGCTTGTTCCGCACAATTCATCCAGTTGTCATCGGTAACGAGAGTGCAGCAGCTCAGGGCGGTTTCAATATGACTGGCGATATGAAAGTGGCTTTCTTCTTCGCGCTATTCGCTTTTACAGTTATCTTCATCGACCTGTTCTGGAACCGCATCCGCATGGGTGCGCTGGCTGACAAAGTCGAACAACTCCAACTAAAGTTTATGGAATAAGAGGCAAATATGTTCATCTTAGAATCCCCTCCCGACACATCCCAATATATGATTGCGGGATACGCAATCGCCTTCAGTGTCATGATCATTTATGTCGCCAGCTTGTTCATCCGCTTTCGCAATTTGAAACGCGACTTGTCCTTTCTCGAAGAGATGAAAAGTGACAAATAGCAATTGAATTCCCTCCAGAGTCCGCTATAATTAAAGTGGGCTCTTTTTTCATGAACTGGGTAAAGTTTCGGCCACGAATCGCTATTTTGACGACAAGCATGCTTGTCGTCCTGCTTGGAAGCGCATTCGTATCTTCCGGGAGCTTCAAATTGGGTACTAGCGCAGATACACCTCCTGGCCCAGACCGCTTTACCTCCATCCTGGTCGATTATACAATCTATACGTGGTGGATGGCACGTTTTAAAGATGGCGCGCTCGTTTGCGAGATCATTACAGATCACGAAGGATTACCAACCCTGAATGAGGTCTATATAGACTGCGGCGAAGATATCTACGATGAGTGGGTCGACCAAGATTTGTGTACCGAAGGTAAATACAATCATTGTGAGGGATACTATATTTACCTTTTAGATGAAATACCATCGCAACGCGAGGTAGTCGTCGAACTGCCAGCTGCCGAAGCCTGGATCGACCTGGAAGATTGCTCCCCCCTATCAATATCTGCTGCAACAAATCTATGTGAATTTAAACCAAAGCTGATCATCACCGGGGATGAGCCTCTACCAAATGAAGAAATCATTAGCATTGCAGGCCGGATTGATGGGGAACCATTCACTTGTGATGCACCCTGCCGCATTCGCTTGGCACCAACTGACGAAGATGGGGTAATGCTGGAATTTTGGGCTTTTTCCAGCTATGGAGATAGTAGCGAAGTCTATGAGGCGCAAGTGCGCGTGGCTGAGGATAATGAAGACAATCCCGACCAAACCTACTGGTATGTAGATGTGCTCAGCAGTCAATGGATCGGGGAACCTGTAGCCAGTTGCGCTGAATCCTGGGAGGCATTTCCTCCAGTTGGAGGACCACCCAAATGGTTAACCACGCCTAAACGTGCCGAAGATCTAAATACAGATGTTTCTTATAGCTATCTTGCTGCAAACTTAATCTTTTCGGGAGTAGTTGATGGCAGTGGTTGCGAAAATGGCGGCTTATTGCCAGATAGTTACGGAGCCAATACTTGTGGCCTGGAGGAAGCTCATCCCGCCGTTACGGAGTGGCAAAACCGTTTTGATAGTTTAATATTGGAGGTAGCACAGGATACCGGGGTTCCGGCGCAAATGCTCAAAAGATTGTTCGCGTGCGAAAGCCAATTCTGGCCGGCCTTGTTTGAAGGAAGCGATACTGGCTTAGGGCAACTGACCGAAGATGGCGCTGATACTACACTGTTGTGGAACGATTCGTTCTTCGAGAAGTTTTGTCCACTAGTGCTTTCTTCTGAACGCTGCGAAAAAGGATACCTACATATCACTGAAGAAGAGCAAGAACACCTTCGGATTGGGCTAATCAACACAGTCAATGCCACCTGCGAAGATTGCCCGCTAAGTATTGACTTGTCGCAAGCCAATTTTAGCGTCAGCATTTTTGGGCATTCCATGCTGGCAAATTGTGAGCAGGCCGGGCGCATTGTACGCAACGTTAGCGGCGGCGCTCCTGGCAAAGCAGTTAGCTATGAAGACCTGTGGAAGTTTAGCTTAGTAAACTATAATGCCGGGCCTGGCTGCCTGGGAGACGCTATCCAGGCTACCAGAGATTTTAGCGAACCATATGAGTGGGATTATGTCGCTGCCAACTTAGAGGGGATCTGTAGTTTAGGGGTTGATTACGTAGAAGATATCAGTCAATAAATTAATTCTTACCTTGACAACGGATGAGATTTTCGCCTCGATTTGTGTCAAACTATCTACCTAGCGTACACATCAACAAACACTTCAGGCATACCCAGAGCTTTTATTAGGATTTTACATAAATACCAAAATTTATCAAAAACTGGTCAACTTTATGACACCTGAAAGCTTATGTTAGACTCTTTGATGTAGCCTAAAATCTATCAAAGGAGATCCAATGCTGACCTTCGTCGAGAAAATTTTATTTGTATCCGCTGTTCTCGGCTCCCTATACTTTACCTGGATTGGCACTCGACGCATTATAAAAATCATAGGACGTGGACGGGGCAACCCTGATTGGACCTTGCTGCGGGTGCGGTTTTGGGAAGTCACCGCTAAAGTTATAACTTTCCGCCCCTTGTTCCGCTTCAGGCTGGTCCCCAGCTTGCTCCATGGATTGATCGGTTGGGGGTTCCTATTCTTTTTACTGGTTAACCTGGCCGAGTTGGTGCAAGGCTTCATACCAGACTACCGATTCCTTCAAAATACAGGTGCGCTAGGCGATATTTACCGCTTACTGGCTGATCTTTCAACTTTAGCCGTGTTGGTTGGCGTCTTGGGGATGATCATGCGCCGTTTCGTGTTCACACCAACTATACTCTATGCACGGGAGAATGTCCTGCTTGATAAACGAGCACGGAATGGTGTAATTCGTGATTCCGCTATCGTAGCCGGGTTCATCCTCCTGCACGTCAGTGCTCGGTTACTGAGTGAATCAGCCTTTTTGGCAGGGCATGGCTCGGATATATGGCAACCGCTATCCACAACGGTCGCGGGTTTATGGTCCGGTTCGAACGAGGGCACTAAAATCCTTCTGGAGCATATCGGTTTTTGGGTATCGCTTGGCTCCATCCTCGCATTCCTTCCTTATTTCCCGTTCTCAAAACACATCCATCTATTCATTGCACCCCTCAATTTTGCGCTCAAGCCAGAACGCAAGTCAATTGGCGAGTTGAGTTATATGGATTTCGAAGATGAGCGCCTCGAGCAATTCGGCGCCACAAACCTGGAACACCTTGGCTGGGAACAATTATTGGATAGTTACGCCTGCATCATGTGCATGCGTTGTCAGGAAGTATGCCCGGCTTACAATACCGGTAAGGTGCTTTCACCCGCTGCGTTGGAGATCAATAAGCGTTATTTCCTCAATCACAAGGAAGGAACCGCTTTCGCGAACGGTGCAGAGAGTAAACCGCTGACGGAATTCGCCATCAGTGAAGAAGCCGTGTGGGCTTGCACTGCCTGTGGTGCCTGCGTGGACATCTGCCCGGTCGGAAATGAGCCAATGCGTGATATTCTCGACATCCGCCGCTCGCTAGTGTTGATGGAAAACAATTTCCCCAAACAATGGGAGAATGCCTTCAAGGGTATGGAACGCAATACCAATCCGTGGAACATTTCGCAGACCGAACGCATGGGTTGGGCTGAAGGGCTACACGTGCCGACTATTGAGCAAAACAGTCAACCGGAAATCATGTGGTGGGTGGGTTGCGCCCCGGCTACGGACGCACGCGCGCAAAAGACAGCCCAAGCCTTTGCAAAGATTCTAAATACAGCTGGTTTGAACTATGCCGTACTCGGACAAAACGAACAGTGCACTGGTGATTCTGCACGCAGGGCAGGTAATGAATACCTGTTTTTCGAATTGGCCACAACGAACGTGGAAATATTAAATATAGTCAAGCCAGCGCGTATCGTGACGACTTGCCCACATTGTCTACATACAATCAAGAATGAGTATCCAGCCTTTGGCGGGAATTTCGAAGTAATTCATCACACACAGTTAATCAATGAACTGGTGGGTGCGGGGAAGATTCAGTTGGAAATAACGAATGATGATTTGAAAGTTACCTTCCACGACCCATGCTATTTAGGCCGGCATAATAAGATTGTGGATGCGCCAAGGGCTTCACTAAAAAATGCTGGTCTGACCACAGTCGAGATGCCTCGCCACAGGGAAAAATCCTTTTGCTGCGGAGCCGGCGGTGCACAAATGTGGAAGGAAGAAGAGCATGGTGAGGCCAATGTCAACCTGACACGCTTCAAGGAAGCCAAAGCCACCGGTGCAGACGAAGTATCAGTTGGCTGCCCATTTTGCCTGAGGATGATGAGTGACGCCTCCAAGGCAGATGGCGGTGAGGTAGTAATCAGGGATGTAGCTGAGATCGTGGCGGAAAAATTAAAGTAAACTACTATCGACTGGAAGTCGATAGCTTTGTATGTCGAATGAAATTC
>CAZCPP010000179.1:0-8237 GCA_964500655.1 uncultured Anaerolineaceae bacterium
TTTTGTTGCTCAACGCTTCTGTTTTGCCTGAGTTACTGCAGTAGAGTCACATAAGGAAACTGATATTTTTATAAAACGGAACTCCCTCACAGGAGGGAGCCTTTGTCGGGCAGGCCCCGCATTCCCGAAAATACCGGGACAGGCTGAAGCGCGGAGCAGGCGGACGTGTGCCACGTAGCGGTATTTGCACAGCCCCCTTACAGGGAATCGTTGACCTCACGACATACACATCTAATCCTAAATCACATAACCCTGAAAGAATCTTGTTGGGTTTACGACAGGATATGTCGTAAACCCAGTGTAGAATGTACTCAAATGCGTAAAGTTTCCGTTGACATGCAATTCGGTTCTTGGAGAATTCTATGGCAAATACAGCAACCCGGCTCATAACTTTAATCATGTTGCTACAGCGACAACCTAACCAAAAAGGCACTGATTTAGCAAAAGAATTAGATGTTTCTGTACGCACATTACAGCGATACATTGCCATGCTAAATGAGATGGGGATTCCCGTTTATGCTGAACGTGGGCCTTTTGGTGGGTATTCATTGGTCCGCGGTTACAAAATGCCCCCCCTGGTTCTGACACCATCCGAAGCCGTCGCAGTATATCTCGGAACAAGTCTTGTGGAAGAAATGTGGGGAAAAATATATATGGACGATACTCGATGCGCTTTATCGAAATTAGAGAACTTGCTTCCTGATGAACAGCTACAAGAAATTGCCTGGGCAAAACAAACATTACTGGCAAAAAATATGCATCGCTCAGACAACGAAAATTTATCATCAATTTTGGAAAAATTAAGAATTGCAACCCGATCTCGACATCAAGTAAGGATTCTATATCGAAGCCGGAAACAAATTAAATCCGTCCATCGAAAAATAAATCCGATTGCCTTAGTACATCGTTGGGGATGGTGGTATATCGTTGGCTATTGCCATTTGAGAGATGCTGTTCGATCTTTTCGCGTTGATCGTATAAAAGAATTAACTATTTTGGATTCAACTTTCAATATCCCAGACAATTTCGATATTCAACAATATCTTGATACAGAACCGCACACCCAGCACAACTTGAACATCCGATTGCAGTTTTCTCCTGATGGAGTATTGATGGCACTCGATGATAGTTCAATGTGGAAAACCATGGAAGAAAAATCCGATGGATCATTAATTGTCACAATGGCAGTACCCAGCATTCAAGCTGCTACTCGAATTGTGATGAATTATGCGCCATTATGTATTGTGTTAGAACCGGATGAACTGCGAATTATGGTGAATGAACGGGCCCGCGCCATCTTATCTCAATACTCATCCGGTCAATAAAAATCTTACATACTTAGGAGTTAATAAATGAACACAAAAGATATTCGATGGGGAAGAATCATTCTCGCAGGTCTACTGGCCACGCTAATAGGTTTTGTTATTGGTTTCATTTTGTATGGCGCATTAAATGGGGTTTATGAGAACTACAGCGATTTACCTTATGCAAAACAGCCAACATCGATACCATCCTATTTGTTGCAAATGATTGTGGGTAGCTTAGTCATCACTATTTTGTTTGCCATAATCTACGCAATCATTGAAGATGGATTGCCTGGACAAAACCTATGGCAAAAAGGCCTTAGTTTCGGTCTCCTACTTTTAGCTGTAAATATGCTGCCAATTGCCTTCAATACATGGATGCAGATTAACCAACCTGATGTTCTAATCCTGATTGAAGCAATGAATCGCTCAATCAGCCTGATGATACAAGCCCTGATAATCTCACTGGTCTACAACAAAGGGAAATAAAAAATAATGGATTTGCTCAGATATTTTTCTGGGCAAATCCACATTTGATTAGCGCACTAACGCCCGAGTTGAGCGACCGCTGCGATGCATGATTCGAATCCATAAAACGTTCGAAGTGGACTGCGGTAGTGATCCGCACGATCGACATGTCAGGCCAACTAAAGCAATTGATTAACGAGATATTTACGAATAACGATAACACAGGAAATAAAAGAAAAGAAAGCTATTGCAAGCGCAAAATTACCATTGATCTTGCGACCTCTCTCAATTTGTTGGAAAGTGGCGAGGCTATTGTCATTGATGCTTAAATACCATATGTGAGGATCGTCACCTTTTTCAACTAGAAGGTAAGCTGAAGAACCAGGAATTACATGCTTTTGTACTTCTTGAAAATTCCCTAAAAACTTTGGATAAAAATAACGCTGGTCAGAGTCGGTAAGCCAAAATCTCAAACCGTTGATGCCATATCTACCACTAGTGAAATCTACTTTATCAACAATACCCTCAATAGCAGCAAGTTCATTTATAGAAGGGACCTGCAAAGATAACCACCAAGAATAGCAGGCCACTGAACCTAGCAAGATGCAAAGCAAGAGCAGAAAGATTGATGCAGGCTTACTCATTGAATAAATGATCGCGAAGGCGGCACAACGGTTTATTCAGGTGCCCTGGATGGAGCAGTCCAGACAATTGTAAGCCATGATTTCAACCTGCAATTTCGCGCCGCGTACTCTCCTCGAAGCAGGGCAGGTGCAATTTGGGTTATTTGCCATCATATTCCGAAGTAAGCATCGACATGACTATCAGTGATTCAAATCGATCTCCCATCTTTACACATTCTCTCAAAGTTCCTTCTATTTGAAACCCTTCAGATAAATACAAACTCTGTGCTCTCTGGTTGAACTCTCTCACATCCAGCCATAGTCGGTGGGCCTGGTACTTGTTGAAAGCTAATTCTTTGACGGCCTTCAGCGCCGCACGCCCATATCCAACACCTTTTTCTGTAATTACAATCCGTCGAAATTCCAGGCTCTGATTTTGATTTTCCATCCCGGCTAATATGATGTATCCAACGCGTTCCTTATCGCTCGTTCTTTCTACAATCAGGTGCAAAAGATCATGATCATCTAAGGACGAGAGATGTTCATCTTGTGACCATTGCCCGATAAACGATCTGTTTTCTGATGATCCTTCTGACTGAATGATATATTCGATGTCTTCAGGCTTTGTTGGACGTAAACTTATTGCCACGGTTGATAATTTTCCTTTATTTAGGTTTTTTCTGGCAAATAACGGCCAGCGTCAGCGGCATGTTGGCGCCCACCGCACACCTTGTTAGGCTGCCAAATCATGCACAGCACATGAAACAATTCACAACCATTTACTGGATTCTCTCAAATTCATAGCAATTGTCAGGATCAGAGTCCTCAGCAGCTCCGAAAACCGCAAATTCAGTTCCACCCTTATAACTCTCTATCACCCACCAGTTTGCTTCTTCTTCAATCCAGGATGCACTTGAGTTGTCCAATCTTGGTTTAAGAACGCTTATTTTGAGCCAGGCACCTTCCAAGCTCCATTGTCCTGTGTGAACTTGAGAAGTATCCTTTCCATCCTGCTCAATTGTTTGTATAAATGTCCCATCTTCTTTCAAATCGAGAATAATTTCAGTTTCACCAAAATCAGCATAGTAACGCCACATCCCGGCTATATCTGATATTTGAATATCTTGTTGTGTGGGTCCAGGTAAAGCTGCAAACCCAATACAAGAATTTCCAATCAATGTCAGAAATATCAGTACTACTGCTATTCTACTCATTGAAACACTCATAAAAACTCATCGGCAATCTATTGGCAGCCCAACGTTGAGCTCACCCACCCTGCCTAGCATATCACACCACAGTGTTGGAGGGCAACACACATGGAATAGACGCTCATCGAAAGACTGACCTCAAGCCCTTAGAAAACGCGCCTGGAAAGACAGAGTGGTGTGTTTCGTCTTCCATCACTACCATTTCCATTTCCAACCCAGCATAGTTCCTGTCCGCCACTCTCTTGTGAAACTTTTCCAGATTGGATACCATCCTCGAACCGGGATACTGCTGCTCTTCAAGCCCGCCAACTGCCAGGAACAGCTTCACGGGCAAGTCAGTGTGCTCGTCGGCAAACTCTTCTTCAAACTCGAAAATTATGCCATCATTCCACCAGAGTCCCGGGCTCACAGCAATATAGCGGTTAAACGTCTCGGGGGCCTCAAACAACACATAGAGTGAGAATAGTCCTCCAAGGGAAACTCCCGCAATCGTACGGTCCATTGGATCCGTTCGATAGTTGGCATCGATGTAGGAAAAAAGGTCGTCCTGGATGAATCTGAGAAACTGCCCAGCCCCCCAATCAGGAGTAACGCTGGGTGTGAAATCAATCTCTCGGAGCCTTTTGGCCTCGCCGGTGTCATCCCAGGGCATCCCATATCCTATCCCAACGATGATCAGTTCCGGCAACTCTTTGACAGCCTGGAGCACACGAGTGGGCTCTGTGAGCGTAACAAACAACAGATCTCCATCCAACAGGTAGACTACCGGGTAGGTTTCAGTGGTATTCTTCGAATAACTGAGCGGGAGAGCAACATAAATCCTGTAATCTCGACCGACCGCCGAGGAATGGAGTGTTGTTACTTCGGTCATGGAGATGGTTGCTTCCGCTCCAGATGCAACCGGCTCCGATCTGACTTTGACCACTCTTGTCACTTCCAGCGTGGCAGGAACTTCAGCGATCACTGTCTCCTTTACGGTGACAGGTTCGGTGCTAGTTGGTGAACAAGCAGCCAATAGCACAGCGAATAGCAACAGGATTTTCGATCTCGTGTTTCTCGTTTCCATATTTCCTAGCCTCCCTTCATCATTCTGCCGATGGGGAGTTGGCGACCGGTCCTCAATGTAGGGCCGTCCGCTGCACTCTTTGCTAGGCCGAACCTGAATAAGACCTCTATACCTTCTTTTCGTTTTCACAATGTTGTAAGCCGAATGAAAAGAGACGCTTATCTTGATGAAGTCCATTTGTAGGGCCAGCATAGCAATTCAAACCAATATTAAAATGTTCTTGTGGGGTTGTCAACAATTTAACGGATGAGAACTGATTACTGGCAAATTCCTTTTGGATTCGCTCAACTTGATGAGGGCCTCCTCGGGTGTGTCGTGTCCAGATAACGAATGCCGAAGATGCACACAGAGTACGTAGATTCCTAATTAAGCGAGAGATTTCATCACGCTCTACATTTCCGAGCACTCCACATAGTATGATCACATTGGCGGGAAGAACACCAGTATAACTGGAAGCCATTGTAGCATCTGCGATAATGGCCGAAACAGACGAGGCGAGTCCATGACGAATTATGGCCTGCTTTGCCGTGTCAATCAAGGTGGGATTGATATCCAATAACCACCCCTGGACATCCGTGCGCCTAGGATGAGTTGGTAAGGATCCTAGAATATCACGGGCGTCACCACAGCATAGACTCAACAACGCAATTTCTCCTGCCGGTGCGCCTGAAAGCGAATGGGCAATCAGGGTTCTAACTAGTGATAAGCGTGCCTTCAATTCATCATTTGTTCGATAACCGTCATGCCAAGCAATCCAATCCATAAATATCTCTAATCGATAATCTTACTCTCTTAAAAAATGTTCACGGTAACGGCCTAACTAGGGGCTTCACTTGCCAGGTGCTTTCAACTTCCGATAACCCTTGCCCTCCATTAATCTCAGTTTTCCACGATTATTCAAACCGGTAGGTGAAATATGCTACCCAACCATGAAATCATAGCCATTTAGAACCTGGTACCAAATGACAACAAATGAAATAGCCAAAAGAAAGTGTAGCAATACAAACGCCTGTCGCGCAAATCGCTTTAATTTCCATACACAAAAGAGGGCAAACCACATACCGGGATATATCAGTATTAACAATAATGTACCCAGATCAGCTAACTTGAATTGAAAGAATAAGCTTAAAAATATACCCAAAAAGGCTATTGGCCACCCAATAAACCCAATTCCTTGCCATAGTATGACCTCGAATAGTTCATTTAAGGTATACATTCGCATAGGTGGAATAAGTACTGGCAAAATTGTCCATGAAATCAAAATATTTGCGATCAGAGATACAATGATGTTTTTTGTTTTCATATTTATCCCAAATATTTTTTATTGAATTGCAATAACAAATTGCGTTCCTTCTCGCCTGCCCAAGAACCAATACTGTCCCTGTCCATAAGAGACCGACATTTCTGCGCAACAATATCGCATCGATATTTCATCAAATTCGGGTCCAATGGCTTCTTCGTCATATATGATACGAAACTTCTCGTTTTTTTGAGCAATATATAGCAATTTCCCCTGGATTTCATAAGGGAAAAAGGATCCTTCAAGTTGATAGCTTTCGTTGAAATTATCACCCTCAACGATGATAGCTGGTGGCTCGGCAAGGATTTCCCAAACCGCTTTTCCGCCAATGTTCCCTAAACTCCTGTTTGGAGCAGACGTAAAATATTGAGCCTCTGTCTGGGCAATAAGCGTTCCATTTTTCAGTAATTCGTAATTGTAGGTAGTGATATCTATCTGGGTATGCCTTGTCTCGTAAACATCACTACCAATGACCAGCCGATAATTATCCCCCCCGCCAACACCTTCAATTGCTTCCCCAAATATTTTTTCATCGTAATTGCCCAAACTGGGAAACTCCATATTAAGACAGTTGACGATTAATTCCATATCAGGCGTGACGTAAGAATAATCGCGATAAGGCAGGACGCATTCCGTCCACGTAAGTCCGTTTTCCATGTCAAGCGTTACAGGTGTTATGGAAACAGGAATGGATGGGGGTTGTGCCGGTCCTACAGAATTCTCTGGCGATTGGGTAGGTGATGCGATTGGTGATTCAGTTTCAATAGTTGAAGTCGGCATCTCCCTTGGTTTATCCATGGGAACGTTACAAGATGCCAGAAGTAGGACCAGACAAAAAAGAGTTGTTCTCATGCCGATGATTTTCATTATCATGTTTCCTTTCCCATTTTATTTCAAAACGAAACGCCCAAGGTGGGGGTTAGCTGCCAGGTGGCGTAATTTTTTTGTCGCTTACTTTCCTGGTTCAGCCAAGTTCTCGATAACAATTTTCTCCATCTATTACCACTCTAAACTGCTGACTAAGTTAATGATACCGGTACTATCAAGGTTGGTGCCGTTGGCCATCACCGCAATTCCAAGCGATTCTTCTGGGTAAAGACGCATCATTGCTTTGAAACCCATTCCTCCACCTCCATATGAAAGAATGACACCTCGCTCACTCTCAACAATGAACCATCCTAACCCTAGTTTCAATCCCGGTATTCTGCCAGCAGGACTTTCTTCGACTATCACGTGTCTTTTATTTGTCATCATATCAATACTTTCTGGCGACAAAACACTTTGCCCATCCAACTCTCCATTATTCAAGTATGCCATCATGAAGCGAGCAACGCCAGTAGGCGGACCTATCAAGCCCGATGGTGCAGTCTGATCCGTGTAGAAGTGATTGAACCACATACGCCCGTCCCTCCTTTCAAGCACAACACGATCCATATCAACTAGAAAGGGAGCCAGGAGGCTCATTACATCGATGTTGGGGTGCGAGCCTGCTGCTTCATATGGAAGCATTCCATCTGTATAGATAAAATCTGTATGTTCCATATTTAGTGGCTCCAGGATGTGCTCGATAACATAGGCCTCATAAGACTGACCGGATACCGCCTCAATCACTGCAGCTAAGACCATAGTACCGATATTTGAGTATCTACCCTCTATACCTGGCTCAACAACTAGCTCATTATAATCAGGTAATATTTCCTTGATGAGCTCTGTCTGGACGATACGAGGGGATTCTTCAAAGTGTATCCAGCTAATTATCTCAGGGGTACCAGGGTCTGATAGACCAGAGCTGTGATTCAATAGATGCGCGATTGTAATGGCCTCGCCATTGACATTTGGATATTGAACATCGAACCAGGATAGATGGTCGATCACTGGGTCATCAAGGTCAAGAAGCCCATCCTCATACAGTTGCAAGATGGCAATTGCTGTAACAACTTTGGTCATCGAAAACCAATGATAGATTGTCTCTGGTGTGGAAGGATTACCACTGGGACCAGACAATCCGAAACCTTTACGGTAGACAATCCCACCATCTTTTACAATTACCATCGATAACCCCGGTGGATCGCCAGTCTCGACCAACTTGCCCAGGAACATTTCCAGTTCGGCCACATCACTAACCCTATCCGGTGTTCTAGGTAGATGTGGAGCGAGGGCATACCATACAACCCCCACTGCTAGCAGAACAACTATCATTCCACTAACAATTCTTATTGGCTCTCTGGTAGTTAGCAAGGTCGCCCCCATATCTGGGGGGTAGTACAA
>CAZCPP010000180.1:0-8193 GCA_964500655.1 uncultured Anaerolineaceae bacterium
TTGTCCATACACCTATCTTAATCGCTTTCAATCGAAAATGCGTAACTACAGTTATATAAGTATTTGTACTAAATTCTCATCAAAAAAAACGACTGGCTTCAACCAGTCGTTTTTGTAAGTAAGCTTTCTGTTTTTATCTGAGCTGTCTTGCGTAAAAGTCAACATTATGACCGCCATCTGGCAACTATGGGAAACCACCTGGCGGGTCAGGTGGATCGTCTGGTAAGTCAGGTGGACTGTCTGGTAAATCCGGCGGATTGTCTAGCAATCCGGCACCGTCCAGCGGGGGAATTTCGGGATCATAGTTATCTAAAAACTCATCCAGGAAAGGGTTTGCACCCTCATCAAATACCCATTCGAAGTATCCGCCTTTTTCATTGAGCCAATCGAGATCAGGTGTCGGTAGCCATTCAGGGATATTTTCAGGGTCGAAAAACAGCCAGACGTCTGGATTCTCGTTAACCCATTCCTGTAACTTGGATGCATCCATAAATTCAATTTCGGACGGTCCAAGTTCTCCTAAAATGAAGCTTATTTGTCCATCTGTTAGTTCAACTACCCCGAATTCATTTTCCAATGTGCAATGCCCTTCCAGGCAGGAGACTTCCATAAAATTCAGAACCGGATCATAGAGTACGCCGAGTAGACTTCCGCGTACTGCTGCAACGCCGGATGGCGTTTCAACCTCCATTGAGCCGCCATTGAGCAAGATCCAGATCTGCCCAAGGTCCAGCTGAATACGCGTGGAGGATTGGCCGTCTTCTGTAAGCGCCTGTACAGTGAATATCGAGTTTGGTCCTACGCGAATGATGGTCCCTTCCGGGCGCAGATTAAGGCTGACGCGGGCTTCTTCGAATGTTTGCACACTGCCGCCAATCAGAATGTCCATGCCTTCCTGCGCTGCACCATATTCGTCGTTAGCCGTTGTGCGCGCCTGGGCCTGGTTGGCAATTGCTGTGATGGCCGCATCCCGTTCGGGTTGAACCTCCGTAGGCTCAGGGTTAGGGGATGGGGCGGGTGTGGGTGATAGGTCGGTCGGTGTAGTAGTTGGTTGCGGGTTCGCTTTCGGGGCTGCACAAGCCGTCATAAAAATCGTCAAAATGATCGTAAAAGAGAGAATCCGTTTTCTCATAATACACCTCAAAAAATATTTTACTCTTAGGCAGAGATTTATTACGGATTAGTAACATTACAGTCTTGGACGAATCTCTTCCGGGTTCAATCTGTGATTGGATTTTGGAAACGATTCCATGATAACTATCAAAGTGAAGATGTCTGTTGACAAGCATGAACAACTCAAAACACTTGCTTTTTGGCTCTAAGTGGATAGAATTTGATGGATGAAAGAAAAATTACATATTCGTCCTGGTTTATGGAAATTTATAAAAAGAAATTTGCCGAAATTGTTGCTCTTTCTTTTTGGGATATTGCTTTGGCAAGCATATAGCATATTCAAAGAATTACCCACTATTGATTCCCTGCCTGAAAAAGTGAACCTGCCCAGCATACGAATTGAAGATCGCAACAGGCGCTTACTCTACGAAATCATCCCCGGTGAAGGGCGGCACTCGGTTCTCCCGGTTACAGATATTCCACGTTGCATGATTGAAGCAACCATTGCTGTAGAGGATAAGAACTTTTATCAGAATCCTGGGATAGACATTGGAGGCATCATCCGTGCATTCTGGATCAATGTGCGCGGTGGAAAAACAATTGCTGGCGGGAGCACCATTACCCAGCAAGTGGCTCGCAATTTGTTGCTTAGCGAAGACGAACGATTTGAGCGCAGTATTCACCGCAAGGCTCGTGAAGCTATTTTGGCATGGCAACTAACACGGGAATTATCAAAAGATGAAATTCTGGCGTTATATCTGAACCAGATATACTATGGTGGTCTGGCATATGGAGTTGAAGCCGCTTCACAGACCTATTTTGGCAAACCTGCCAGCGATTTACTACTTCCAGAATGCGCTTTATTAGTGGGACTCCCTCAGGCTCCGGGTATTTACAACCCTTTCACCAATCCGGAATTGGCAAAAGAAAGACAAGTAATCGTCTTAGGATTGATGGAAGAACAAGGATTCATCACTTCTGAACAACGGCTTACTGCTGAAAGTTCTCCGCTCAGTTATATTTCTTCGCCCTATCCAATCGAGGCTCCCCACTTTGTGTGGATTGTTAAAAAGCAACTTGATCAATTGTTTGCGGATGACCATATAGACCCGCATCAAAGTTTGGTTGTTCGTACTACACTCAACCTAGATTTCCAACAGGTCTCCGAAGAGATCCTTACTCGTCACGTACAAGCTTTTCAGGCAGCGGAAGGAGCCTTTGATCCCAATGTAAATAATGCTGCCCTGGTAGTGCTTGACCCACTCACAGGTGATATCCTGGCGTTGATTGGTAGTGCGGATTATTTCAATCTTTCCATTCACGGTGCGGTGGATATGACAACCTCCCCCCGGCAAACAGGTTCTGCATTCAAGCCCTTTATTTATGCCCGAGCACTAGATCCCAAGGATTCCCCGCCCTGGACGTCGGCTACGATTTTCCTGGACGTATCCACCACATTTACTACGCAAGACGGCGGGCCATACACACCTATCAACTATGATGGCCAGGAACATGGTTTGGTATCTGTGCGAGAAGCGCTTGGTTCATCATTAAATATTCCTGCAGTGCTTGCACTCCAGGAAGTCGGCATTGAAGAGGCTCTTGACTTTGCCACTCAACTTGGTGTGACATCGTTGGAAAACCCACAAGATTATGATTTGTCTCTTGCATTGGGTGGCGGGAAGATCAGCCTGCTTGAACTTTCTGGCGCCTATGCCACTTTTGCAAATGGAGGTCTGTACAGAGGAACCTATGCCATCCTGGATATTCGAAATCCAAGCGGTGAATTAATCTACTCACAAGAAAAAATGTCTGCCTTGCAGATCGTTGACTCACGCGTGGCCTGGCTTATAAATGATATTTTAAGCGATGACGTAGCACGTACTACCGGTTTTGGTCGTAACAGTACGCTCAAACTTGATCGCACGGCGGCTGTAAAAACGGGTACGACAACAAATTATCACGACAACTGGACCATTGGTTATACCCCCGATCTGTTAGTGGGTGTCTGGGTAGGAAACAGCAACTACGAACCCATGCGGGGTGTCACCGGGTTGACAGGCGCAGCCCCCATATGGCACGAAACAATTAGAGCACTTTTGCAAGGTCAGCCTGATCATTTATTTGAGCGCCCTGCAGGCCTGAAACAGGTTGAAGTGTGCGCATATTCAGGATTGCTACCGACAGCGGCTTGCCAGCACACTTGTGAGGAGTGGTTTCTAGACGGAACTGAACCAACACAAACCGATAGTATATACCAGGAAGTCTTTATAGACACC
Organism: uncultured Anaerolineaceae bacterium; assembly: GCA_964500655.1. Lineage (GTDB taxonomy): Bacteria > Chloroflexota > Anaerolineae > Anaerolineales > Villigracilaceae > JAABUE01. The sequence goes on from CAZCPP010000180.1 coordinate 3,393, forward strand.
CTTACCGGACTCCTGGCTGATGATTTAACCCCCGCTGAGCGTCGAAAACCTTTGATCGTTCTTGACTTGCCTGCAGAAGCCCTGCCCTGGGCTCGTGCCCAGGGAATTAACACACTGACTGAGCTTTCCAAAGATACGGATAAATCAGAACAACCAATAAAAATTCTCTTGCTTTCTCCTCGAAACAATGCAACCTATCGCCTTGATCCGGCTTTTGATCTGTCCGCCCAACAACTTTTGGTGGAAGCTGCCCCGGGGCAAAGCATCACTCATGTCACATTATGGGTGGATGGATATTTACTGGCAGCCTTGGATGCACCTTCATACCAGGCCTGGTGGCCTCTGTCGTTGGGGGAACATCAATTTTGGGCGCAAGGAGAATCATTTTCTGGCGAAATCGTAACTAGTGAGATGGTATCGATAAACGTGATTACTGGTCAATAACAAACGGGTTCAAATCACCAGGATTTGAACCCGTTTCAGTATTGCGTCGTTGTGATAACGACTTATGGGGTTACAGTGAATACGCTGCCTGCCCCCCGTCCGCCGACATCGGGGAAATAAAACTCTGTTGCGGTGGTGGGGATCACTTTGAACGTTCCCGGAATACTCGCGCGAGCCATATAAGTATAGACATAGGTTCCAGCTGGCAGGTAATCCGCTGATAGTACCACCTTTTCGTCCCGTAACTCGATGTGATCAAAATACCACCAGCCCCAACCGCGCTTGGTGTACATCTCTTTGGAGTAATAAGAAGGAATTTGTGTATCAGTATTCAAAGTTGCATCAACCGCTCCCAAACCAGCTGGCAGTGGATCGTCCACAACGACGTAATGTAGCGAATCCGGGACGACCATTGTCAGACGAACTCGCACCAGGTCACCTCGTTTGGTTTCATCGATGGGTGTTTTCGGGTCATCCAGAGTGGAATATTGACGGGAGATGCTCATGCCTTGATCCAATACCTGCACGTCTTCCACATCAAGATCTGCACTCAAATAGGCGCTGTAATACAGGTTACCTATTCCGCTCCCGCGTGTAAACACAAGATAGTTTGTCTCGTCTTTCAACATATCCTCAAGTTCCACTCGCAGCCTGACGGTCTTGGTCAGGTTATCCGTATTTGCGAAGCCTTCCTGGAGCAAAGCGCCGTTCAATCCAACAGCATAGGCATACTCGGTTTCAAACTCTTGGGAGGCGGCCAGCCAATTGGTCAGGGCAATCAGGCTCCAGGTCGTCTCCTGCGTAGTCTGCCAGCGGGCGCTCTCGCGGTGGGCCATCAACCAACGTACAGTATTTGCAGTTACTGGATTTTTCGGATCGATTTGCACGAAGGCATTCAACACGATGGCTGTGGTGCGCAAGTCGGTGTTCCAGTTCCAGTAATCGGTATCAGATTCCTCCCAATGTGCACCGGAATCCGACATAACGACAGCAGCCCCAAGGTCCGACATGAGCGAATTGATCCGGGGATCTTCCTGGTCAAGCAAGTGAATTGCCTGTGCCAGATAAGCTTTTCCGTACTGGCTAAGCAGGTCGCGAATCTCATAAAGCTCATTGGTCTGTCCGCCACCCAGTTCATCAGCATAAGCCAACACGTATAGTATGAAGGCGTGACGATTAACTTGCCAGGCGGCCTGGTTTTCTTTCAAATCAGGCATGTTATCTTGTAAGTATTTGATACCGTTTTCAATTGCAGCGCTAGAAATCTGGTAGCCGCTATCCCTGGCTTCCAGCAGTCCATAGACCACATAGGCGCTGGTGTAAGGGTCACTATCAACTGCGTCCCACCATGACCAGCCGCCATCAGGGTGCTGCCAGGCATAGATTCGCTGTAAGGCAGTACTGACCTGCACATCGAGTTCGCTCTTCCGGGTGATGGAGGGAATGCCCGCGGCCTGTAAGGTTCGCGAGACGATAACATTGGGCAAAAAGCGCGAGACAGTTTGTTCTATGCATAAGTAGGGGAAATCTTCCAGATAGGTCAGGCTTCCAGCCATGGAAGCTGCCAGTGAGGGCGCGATCTCGATGGATAGACGTGCATCGCTGTAGTCAAGCGTGGTGGGCAACAAGATACCTTCTGTCTTTGAATTCCTAGTTTGGATCATCCCGGCTGTCCCCACCGTTTCAGTTGCAGTATATCGATAGACGGGAATACCCTGCCCGGGCAATGTGCCAAGGGCGGGCTTGCTTGAGTCTCTATTTGAACTGCTGACAGCATGTGCGGTCACATCCACTCGCTCGGCATCCAACTGTACAGTTACATCCCAGGTCACATAGGTTTGCTGCCTTGTCGGGACTTCGATCAATTGCTCTTTCGGGGATTGCAGGTCTATTCCTCCCACTTCGAGCGAAACCCGAACCTTCAGAGGCTGTTCCCCATTGTTATGGACGGTAGCCCCGATAGTGGCCTGGTCTCCAGCCACGAAGAAGCGTGGAGTGGCCAATTGTACAATAAGCGATTTAGTGCTAATCAATTCTGATATGGCCTGACCCACAAGGCTGTCTTCTGTTACGGCCCGCACATCAGCTTGCCAGGTCGTCAGGTTTTCCGGCAATTTTACGGTGACCTCCGCCTGGCCGTCTTCATCCGTGGTCAACTGCGCCCGGAAAAAAGCCGTATCTTTGAAATCTTGACGTACGCTGATGATACCCAGGCTGATGCCACCCCCGCCGCCACCGCTGGCAAGACCATCGGGGATACTTTTGCGGTAGTTGGCGTTGAACTCGTCTGCATTGACAACGATGCCAAGCGCAGTTTGTACACTGAGTGCTCGCTCGGGATAGAATACACTCACAATGGGCGAGGAATTTGAGGGAGCAAGAGCCAACGCGGCCTTGTCGACGACAGCCAATGACACTTCAGCCGATACAGGTTTTCCTGATTGGTCTTTTGTCTCAATGGAGTATGTGACTTCATCGCCCGGACCGGCGATTTTCTTGTTGGCCGCAACACTTACATTCAACATCTGTTGATTGACATCTATATTGATACGTGTCAGACCAATTTTGAATTTTGGAGTTTCGGTATCTTCTGCCCCGCTCAAGACGACCACCGATACGTAAGCAATGGGAGCCATATCTTCAGTAATTGGCAGTCTGTAAACCGTACTGTTTCCCTTGAGCAAGACAACCTCCGGTTTGTAGATATGTCCACGCTCATAAGTAACTAATGCATAAACTTCACCTTCAAATGGTTGAGCGATCAAAATTTCGGCTGTTTCACCTGGGGTATATGAATCTTTGTCAGCAACCAGGTTGAAAGAACGATCATTGGTTTGCCGCCAGGAGACGTAATCTTTGCTCGCCACCCAAACATAAGCCGAAGATTGATGACTGTACCCCTTCTTGTCACGAACGGTGACAATTGCCTTGAATACACCTCCGGATGGCGGGATAAAAGACAAGGATGCTAATCCGTCTTCCCCTGTGACCGCGGTATTTCTGCCTACAAAGTTTTCTTTGACCGATGTAACCCAGCGTAAAGTGCCTTGAGAGTCTTGCTCCTGTACGCTGAACCAACGCCGCTCTAAAAATTGGACGGTAACGCTTTGCCCGGGAACAGGGTTTGATTCCCAATCCAGGACAACGACCTCGAACAATTGCTCCTCCCCCTGCTTGCCAATATAGCGCTTAGACTTGATGCCAGCGTAAACCTCGCTTTGGTGCACGGTTACGCTGGCGCTACCGCTGACCAGATTCCCTGCCACATCGGTAACGTTGGCGGCAAATAACACTCGCTGGCTGGTTTTGATCCCGGCAGCTGCAATGGAAGGTGTAACCTCCAAATGCCCATTCTCATCGGTCGCATCCTGACCTTCGACCAGTCTACCGCGTCTGCCCGCCTGTTGTGCTGAGTTATAGGTGTCGCGATTCCAGTCGGTAAAATTAAATTGCTGATAATCGCTTGATGGTGCGAAGTGATAGGGTGCGGTTTCCAAATACCAGTCTACGTTCGCGTTCGATACGTTACCACCTGAATAATAGACAGCATCCAGAGCAAATGTGATTGGTTTCCCTACCAGCACACCGTCCGGCTCGGCAGTGCTGGAAACCTGAAATTCGGGCTTGTGATATTCAGCCACCCTGAAAGATAGATTTCCAAATGCATGTTCGTCGCTTGGTCTACGGCGCACAGAAATGTAATACGTCCCTAGCGCTGCATCCTCAGCGATCTTGAATGTTCCGCTGAAACTCCCTTGCTCTGAGAGCGGCAGATTCTTCGTATAAACCTTTTCTCCTGAACGTTCGATTGTTACGTGAACCCGTGACCAGGTCGGCAGACTGTAAGCCAGATCGTCGTTCTGCCGTACAATGCCTTTGAATTGCACTTCCTGAGTGGGCCGGTAAAGCGGTCTATCAGTGTACAGGTAAGCAAAGTTTGAGATGGTATTTCCATAGTAATTCTGCGCCAGACCAAAACTTCCAGCAGAAACGCTACTGCCCCAATCCAGGGCGGTGAAGGCCAGGCGACCTTTTCCGGCAACGCGGGCATAAACAGGATAATTTAGTTCGTCCAAATAAACGACACCATCATCACCGGTAAGACCCCAGCCAACTTCTTTAAATTTTCGATTATAGAAAATCACCGGCAGATCCATCTGAGGGTCGCCGCTTTCCAAATCCGTTACCCAGGCCAGAGCTTCTGTAGGAGTGGATTTGAAGGTGATATTGTCGGTGGCTACAATGAAGGGGAAACTTTGGTAAAAATTACTTTCGTATTCGAGGGATTCACTTTGTATGCCAATTAAGTAACTGTAGTTACGCATTTTCGATTGAAAGCGATTAAGATAGGTGTATG
>CAZCPP010000181.1:0-8158 GCA_964500655.1 uncultured Anaerolineaceae bacterium
TCCGTTTGATGGTTCGATCTTTAGCCAAATCATGACTTTTCAGACACTCTCTAAGGCCTGTGCCAATTCAGAGGTAGTCGCGAAGCGCTGCTCTCTTTCCTTGGCCATGGCAGTCTTGATAATGGTATCCACGGCCTCAGGCAATTCAGGTTTTGAATCCAAAATTTCCGGGATAGGTTCGGTTATGTGCTTTACCACCACACCCATGGGGGTTTCGGCAGAGTATGGCTGTGAACCGCTCAACATTTCGTAAATAATGGCACCCAATCCATAGACATCACTGCGGGCGTCAACTTCCCCGCTTTGGGCCTGTTCAGGGCTCATATAGGCTGGAGTCCCGATTACCGCGCTACCGGTCAAGTTTTGGGCTACATCCATAAACTTGGCGACACCAAAGTCAGATAGGTATGGATCTCCATTTTGGTCAAACAGGATGTTTCCGGGTTTGAGATCACGATGGATGACACCTTTTTTATGCGCGTATGCCAAACCCGAAGCCAGGCGCTCAATAATTCGAGCTGTATCCTCAATTGAAAAACCACCCTTTTCGATCCAATCTGAAAGGGTGCCTCCAGACATGAGCCGCATGACATAATATGGTTGACCATCGATATCCCCTACATCATAGATGGGCACAATTGCCGGATGCTCCAACTTGGCAACCATCTTGATCTCACGTTCAAAGCGCACGTGAAATTGCGGATCATGCAGCATCTCACGTGGCAGCACTTTGATCGCTACTTCCCGATCAACGCGTGGATCGTAGGCGCGATAAACTGTCGCCATTCCCCCTCGTCCCAGTTCGGCTTTGATTTCGTAGGGTCCGATATTTTCGAGTGTCATATCCTAAAGTATAACCATTCAAATTCATTACTACAAGTAGCAAATTGTAATATTCAGGTATTTAGTTAGATTTAATGTTTGACTTCAGGTTACCGCAAATACATGCAACTCCCCGGGGCCATGCACGCCGATGGTTAGCGTCATTTCGATGTCAGCTGTGCGCGACGGTCCGCTGACCAGCACTACTGACGAATAATTTTCAACCTTGTGTAGTTTCAAGGCGCTCTCAAGGCTATTCTGGATATCAGAGGCACGGAGTACCGAGATATGAATTTCAGGCAACAGGGAGGCAGTCAACGGCTGATTTTCACCTCCCGGGATGATTAGCGTGCCCGTTTCAGCGATGCCCCCTAATGCACCACTGATCCCGGCCCGGATGCTCTCATCCGCTTCGTGCTGAACGGTGATGCCTGCTTCTGTTAGATGAGCTTCATTCAGTCCCGGAATTTTCTTCCAAGTCTGTACCCGTTTGATTTTTCTCTCACGTAAGAATGAGATGACTTTTTCGTGAAAGTCAGCCTCTTTGCATACAGTGACTTGTCCATTTAATGCCGAGAGCTCTTCAGAGAAGCGATTCACCAAATTTTCGTTTGACTGTTCTAAGGCAGTGGGATTTTCCAGTACACCTTTTCGGTGACTTGCTACTTCAGGTGACGTGCTTTCAGATTGGTTACTCTGCCATCTATCTCTAAATGGACGTGTTGCTGGGCGAGGTAAGTCTTTACTGTACCCCCAGCCTGTGAAGGCAGGCAACTTCATCCAGGCCGAGAATGGAGCAGCGAGACGGGCTCCCAGCCCGGCCAGTCGTTGTGAAAGGGCGTACAAGCCTGGGTGGGTTGCGATGCGGGTGTAGATTCGCAAGCCGAGTTTTGCGGCCCCAGGTAGTGCATGCCCCCGGTCTTCATTTTCGCCTGCTCGTACTCGTGTAAGCAGTTTTGGCAGATCAATGTCAACCGGACAGGCATCCTTGCAAGCCCCACACAAGGATGAAGCCTGCGCTAATTGGAAGTAGTTCTCACCGAACAGCCCCGGTGAAACGACCGAGCCAATCGGACCTGGATAGGGTGCTATAGTGCTATCCCTACCGAGATACCCATGGCCACCAATCTCGCGAAAAACTGGGCAAGCGTTCAGGCAAGCTCCACAACGAATGCAATACAGAATTTCCTGAAGTTGCGATTCTCGCAATTGCGAGCGACCGTTGTCAACAATGATGAGGTGTTTTTGTTGGCCTGAATTTGGTTTTTGAATAAGTTGCGTATATACGCTGAATTTCTGCCCGGTGGCCGAGCGCGGTAATAACGAAAGCATGAGTGCCAAATTGTCCAACGTGGGAACCAGACGTTCCATCCCCATCACGGCGATGTGGACGGGTGGCAGTGTGGTGACCATGCGGCCATTGCCTTCGTTGGTGACAATGGTCAATGTGCCTGTTTCGGCCACGCCAAAGTTGACACCGCTAACACCAACATCGGCATTCAGGAATACTTCACGCAGTACCTTACGGGCAGTATTGGTAAGTGTGGGGATATCTTCAGTATAGGGGATACCGAGCTTCTCATGGAAAAGTTCACCAACTTCATGACGACGCAAGTGTGAGGCCGGTGTGATGATATGGCTGGGGCGTTCTTCACGCAATTGGATGATAAATTCGCCCAAATCGGTTTCGACCACCCGGTGGCCGGCCTCCTCGAGCGCATGATTGAGGTGGATCTCTTCGGTCACCATCGATTTTGATTTTGCGATAAGTAGGGGCGATGCACTTGTTCTCGTATGAGTTTGATTTGATTCCACAATATCCAAAAATATATTGTTAGCTTCTACTGCATCTCTTGCACGATGAACGGTGATACCATTTCCCGTTACCTTTGCGATGAACTTGTTCAAATATTGATCCAGACGCCCAATAACCTCTGCACGAACAGTATGTGCACGCTGACGACGATCAACCCAATCAGGCAGGGAGGTGAAGGCGTTAATGCGTCCCGTTACACGGCGTTCCGCGTTGGCATCCAACGCAGCTTGTAGGGCTTCATCGGCGATCTTCTCTCGTATTTTCTCGTGGAAAGTTATCATAAGTTGTTGAGAACCTCTACAATGTGTACCACGCGCTGTGGTTTCCTTCGTCGATGCAGCCCACCTGCGATGTGCATGATGCAGCCAGTGTCGGCAACCACCAGCGTAGGCGCTTGAGTTTTCTCTAAATTCCCGATCTTGCGCTTAAGAAATTCTGCGGAGAGCTCAGGATGTGTAACTGAGAATACACCCCCGAATCCACAGCAATCTTGTTCCTCTGGGAGGTCTACAATTTGTGCACCCTTTACATTGGCGAGCAGCGTACGTGGTTGATGATCGATACCTAATCCTCTTGAGAGATGGCAGGATGGATGATAGGTCAACGCGCCATCCCAGTGTGCGCCCAAATCCCCAACTCCCAATATGTCGACCAGATATTCGGTAAATTCGAACGTTCGCTTGGAAAGATTCTGTGCACGAGTAAGCCAACTTGGATCTTTAGCAAACAGCTCGGGGTAGTTGTGACGGATCATATGCACACATGAACCTGAGGGGGAAAGAACCTCACCTGGCAGGTTTTCAAACACTTCGATCATGTGCTTGGCCATCTGGTGGGCATCACGACGTAAACCGGCGTTAAACTGTGGTTGGCCACAGCAAGTTTGCGCTTTTGGAAAGTCCACCTTTACATTCAAGCGTTGGAGTATGCTTACAATAGCTTCAGCAGTTTCAGGGTAGAAAGTATCGACAAGGCAGGTTGCGAAGAGTTGTACAGTAGGCATTTCCCCATTGTATAGCAAATATGGATAAGTGTCATGCTCAATTACGATGGTATGATTGTGCCGCTATGACCGATTTTCACACTCATGTTCCCAATCATTTTGATTTACCCCGGCGCATCAATCGCTTGGGTGAACTGGCCTATAACTTGTGGTGGACCTGGCAACCCAACGCGCAACGTCTGTTTTCTCGTATCGACAACGATCTGTGGGAACGTCTCTCTCATAGCCCGATTTTACTACTGCGACAGATTAAACGATCTGCCCTAAATGAAGTAGCACAGGACAGTGAATACCTGGCTATGTACGATAGCGTTTTCACGGAGTTCGACAATTATCTGTCGAAAACGGATACCTGGTCGCATCAATCTCATCCTGAACTAATTGGTAATCCCATAGCATACTTCTCTATGGAATTTGGTCTGCATGAAACCCTGCCGATCTATTCGGGTGGATTGGGTGTGTTGGCCGGCGATCATCTTAAGGAAGCCTCTGATTTGGGCTTGCCTTTTGTTGGGGTTGGCCTGATGTATGCTGAAGGTTATTTCTCTCAACACATCAGTGAAGATGGTTGGCAAGAAGCGCTCAACAATCCGTTACAATTTGAAGAGCTGCTGGTGTTACCAGTTTTAGATAAAGATGGCTCGTTAATAACCATATCAGTCGAGTTGCCTGATCGTCAGGTTGTGCTACGCTTGTGGGAAATTCGAGTAGGACGCATCCCATTATTTTTGTTGGATTCAAATGTCGAATCCAACACGCCCGAAGATCGTATGCTGACTGCACGCCTGTACTGGTCTGACCTGGATCGACGCGTGATGCAAGAAATTGTGCTGGGCGTAGGAGGGGTGCGGGTACTACGAGCGCTGGAGTACAATCCATCGGTCTGGCATATGAACGAAGGGCATGCAGCCTTCCTGACCCTAGAACGGGCCCGGGAACTGGTGGCGGGTGGCGCCTCCTTTGAGGAGGCCATAAAAAAAACACGTGGGCAAAATGTTTTCACAACACATACACCAGTCCCGGCAGGAAATGACGAATTCCCGTTATGGTTGATCGATAAGTATCTGGGCGCTCTATGGCCGGAACTCGGTTTGAACCGCGATCAGTTTGTAGATTTAGCGCGAAACCAGCAGCCTTGGGGTGAATCGTTCAGCATGGGCGTTCTGGCCCTACGTTACTCTGAAGGTCGCAATGCCGTCTCCGAGTTGCATGGAAATGTTGCACGCAAAATGTGGAACTTCCTATGGCAGGGAAAAAAGGAAGACGAGGTGCCGATAACGTATGTGACCAACGGTGTCCACGTGACTAATTGGATGGCTCGCCGATTGCGAGTTTTGTATGATACCTATCTTGGTACTGGTTGGCAGGATCAAATTGATGAGCCGGAAACTTGGAACAAGTTGGATGATATTCCCGCCGAAGAATTGTGGGCTTTTCGCATGCATCAGAAACGAAAACTTTCGTTCCGCATGCAGGAATGGGCGCGGGCACGCTGGACGAAGGGTGGATTTCATCCAGTGCAAGTGGTAGCTTCGGGGGCATTGATCGATCCGTATGTGCTTACTATCGGTTTTGCGCGTCGCTTCGCGACTTACAAACGTGCCAGTTTAATTTTGAGTGATGTTGATCGTTTGCTAAATATTATTAACTGCCCAAACTTACCACTGCAAATTATTTTTGCCGGGAAGGCACACCCCGCCGATGAGCCGGGCAAGCAATTGATTCAAGAGATTTATCGCACGGTCAAAAAGGCCGAAACTGGTGGACGGATGGTATTCCTGGAAGATTACGATATGAACATTGCTCGATACCTTGTACAGGGGGTGGATGTATGGCTAAACACCCCGCGTCGCCCAATGGAGGCCTCTGGAACTTCTGGTATGAAAGCAGCGATGAATGGGGTGCTAAATTTCTCAGTCTTGGATGGTTGGTGGCGCGAAGCTTTCAATGGCAAGAATGGTTGGGCAATAGGTGATGACAATGACCTAGATGACCCAGAAGTTCAGGACCAGAATGATTCTTCAAGCCTGTTTTCCACCTTAGAAAATGAAATTATTCCACTCTACTACGACCGCAATGCCGATTGGATTCCGATAGATTGGATCGAGCGTATAAAGAATAATTTGCGGACGGTTACACCGCAATTCAGCACACGCCGAATGGTCAAGGAGTATGTAGAGCGATTGTATACTCCGGCAGTGAAATGATGATATACTGCCGGGCGGCCAAGTAACAGCCCAATTTTATTCAAGGAGAAATGGTATGCTCGATTTGATGATTTTCAGTACCCCATGGTTGGGTACTTTGATTATTTTTGGATTGCGTGTTCTGAATATGACTCTGGATACACTACGCGTAATTTTTACACTGCGTGGAAAAAAAGTATTATCGTGGATATTTGGTTTTACGGTTTCGTTGATTTACGTTTTATTATTAACTTCCATTTTATCAAATCTGAATAACCCTTTATATATTGTGGCCTATGCTGCTGGTTTTGCAACAGGTGGTGTGGTTGGCATGTGGATCGAAGAAAGACTGGCAATAGGTTTCACGCATATCCAAATTATCAGTCCCCGACGAGGTGCTGTTATGGCGGAGAAACTGCGTGAGAGTGGTTTTGCTGTGACAGAGATTCCAGCGCGTGGCAAGGATGGCATGGTCAGCATGCTAAGCCTGAGTGTGCGTAGGAAGCAAGTGGTGGAAGTGGAAAAGGTCATCAACAAGTGTGATGAAGCAGCTTTTGTCACTTCAGAAGATGTTCATCCGATACGGCGAGGGTTTTGGCGCGCATGAATAGTTCGAATACTCTTGAAATTGACGTTCACGAACTCACCCACAAACTATATTCCGATGAGCCTTTTGTACTTCTGGACATGCGTGAAGATAGGGAACTGAATAAGGCCAAAATAACCGACAGCCGGTTCCAGATCACGCCGACGAGTCGATTGGCGCAGTTGGGGATTAAAGCTCTTTCAGATGAATTCTGGGAAAAAGATGTGGAAATCCTGGTCTTATGTCATCATGGTATCCGCAGCACGTAAGTAACGCATTAGCTAATTGCTCAGGGATGGAAGAAAGCTTGCAGCATTCGTGGTGGAATTGAAGACTATGCCAATCGAGTGGATGCTTCGGTAGGAGAATACTAAAAAACGTAGGGGCGGGTTTCAAACCCGCCCCTACGATAAGGGGAAGAAGGGCGATGAAAGCCCTTTTTATTTAAAAACAAATTTGCTGTTCTTGTAGAACAAATCACCGTCGACCAGGATTTCACTATCTGTGCGCATATCACAGATCATATCCCAATGGATGGCGCTTTTGTTGGTTGAACCGGTTTCTGGATAGCCTGCACCAAGTGCCATGTGAAAAGAGCCGCCGATTTTTTCATCAAAGAGGATTTGCCCGGTAAATTTATCAATTTCAAAGTTTGTGCCAATGGCAAATTCCCCTAAATAACGAGAACCGGCATCCGACTCCAACATTTTTAACAGATAATCCTGATTTTTGGTGGCTAGGGCTTGGGTTACCTTCCCGTTAGAAAAGGTCAGTTCTGCGCCTTCTACAGCTACGCCCCCGTAGATGGCAGGATACGTGAATTTCACCCAGCCATTAACCGAATCCTCGACCGGACCTGTGAATATTTCACCGTCAGGCATGTTGTGTCTACCGCAAGAATTCAGAAAATTGCGTCCTTTAATCGAAAGAGTCAAATCAACATTTGGTCCACGCAAGGCAACTTGATTCTTACCAGAAATGAAATCGACAGCTGCCTGTTGATCTTTTTCCACTTTTTCCCAATATTTTACCGCGTCCTTTTCATTGGCATGCACGGCGCGGAAGACGAAGTCAGCATATTGCTCAAAACTCATCTCAGCATCTTGGGCGTATCCATCTGTGGGGAAAAGCGTGGTTACCCATTTAAACTTGCCCTCAGCGCCGCGGCGCATTTGTGTTTCAGTGATTACACCAGTGGACTTGCCACGTTGTTGCAGGCGGGATGAGTCAATGCTGGTTTGCGAGCGCGTATTTGTGGCTGAATGCACACGGATGCGCCCCTCAAACTGGTCATATGCCAGCTTCAAGAAAGGAGGCACGAAATCGATTTGACTGTCATCACCATGCATTAGTAGCAAGTCTTCATGACCTGGGAAGAACATATCAGGCAGCTGCAACAAAGCCTGTGGTTGTCCACCTTTTTCTAGGATTTGAATGTATAGTTCTCGGACCAGTTGTTCAGCTGCGGTGGTTGCCTCGATTAAAATACGGTCACCTGGAACCACATTCGTACAACGCTCAACCAGTACTCGTGCGAAATTTTTTATGCGCGGATCAGTCAATGGGTATCTCCTAAAGCTTGAGTAGTTAAATTATATCATCGAGAGCAGATTCTGAGTTTTCTTATACTGTTATGCGTTATACTTCCATGCAACATACCCTATTTTGTGAAACTCCCAAATTAATCTAATGACAGGACTTTGCCCGTTTAGGTTGAATAACAGGCTGAATCGACAAGGGAAAAG
>CAZCPP010000182.1:0-8128 GCA_964500655.1 uncultured Anaerolineaceae bacterium
TTTTCAAGCAGTAAAAGGTATTAGATGATTATTAAGAACCTAATTTTCATGAAAAGTTATTAAACTGGTTCTCAATCACCAGCACAATTGTTAGGGATGACTGTGAAATTGAACAAGTCTTCTTTACTATCAGAGATTTGGGAAATATCTTCCAAAAAATCGTAGTTCATTCCAAAATATTGATCAAATATCAGCCTGAAAGTATTTACAGGGGTAATTGAGCTGTATAGTTTTTTATCACCACCTTCTGGAAGATAATAAGCATTCAGGATGGCCAACCTCGAAGGCCCAAAGTTCGTTTCGGGAGGACCATGATCGGCTTGAATGATGATAATTGGTGGTCTAGCTGAGGTTGTAATGATCTTATCTACAACGGTGATAATTCTTTGATTCAGAAAAGAAGCTTGATTTGGATAACCTAGTTTCACATTTTCTTGAATCAAGGGATCTGATACAAAATTTCCATCCATATCAAAAACAAATGGTTGGTGTGGTGAAACGATATGAGCAAAGATAAATTTTGGCCCCCTGATCGAAGATGGAATTTCTTCAAGCGTATCGAGTGTGTATTTCACGGTGTTGTACCGGATTCGTTGGCGAGTTTCGCCATTGACTATATTTTGTGCATTATTATCGTCCAAGGTATCGGGAATGTCGATTATGATTGTTGATTCAAAAAGTAACCGACCTGCTGATGTTTCAATTAAGAGCGATTCGAATTCATTCAGGTTTGCAAATATATTACTGAAAGTATCCTTTTCATCTTCACCAGCGTACGAAAAAAAATGATCGGCATTATCCCAGCGAGTCCAATAGAATCCTGATTGAAAAGCAACTGTTGTATAGAAATTCGTTTCCAGGATATTCCTTACTCGATTATCAACGATCAATTTTCTGGCTTTGATCAGATCCATTTGCGAATTGGATTTCATAAGATCGCTACCACCTAGCTCATTCAAATAAGCCATATTCAAAGATGAGACAAGAGAAAAATAAGTTTTCTCATAATTACTGGTACTGCAATCGGCCACGTAAAAACCTATATCTTGCAGTTGGGTCAGGAAATCCGAATTGTCGTAGTTATAAAGATCTAACAAGACATCTCCTCTTCCGTAGGCATCAAAAATGAGGTAATAAATATCGGGAGTGTTATTAGTGTTTTGCAAGGGAGTTCCATCGATTTGTTCCCGACTTGAGCCGGTTTCTGAAAATGATCGGATTTCAAATGAAGCAATCTGATAGGCAGGGAAAATGACCAAAAACAAACCAATTAAATTGAAGGTATTTGATGTGGCATGTTGAGAATATTCCTTTTTTATAATCCACCATGAGCCCAATAGAATAATTGTTACGAACAATAGAATGGTGTAGCGGTGACGTCTCAATATGCCATTGAACACATTCTCTTGCCCAAGAAAGTTGTAAAGATGCCCGTATGCAAAGAACGAGAGCAGTAAAAGGGTTGTGATGAAAGCCGCTTTATGATTGTCCTTTAGAACAAGTTTTAATCCTAACCATAGGAGGACTGAGACAACGGGCACAACAAAGACCGCGCGCAAAGATTGTTGAAATGGAATCTCACCCAGATTGGCACTCATCAAAAAAAGCACAGGGTAAAGGCCGAAAAAGATAGGGTGAACAATCTTTACATTTTGAGATTTTCTGGTGGTCATTCTGAAAATTATTGCCTTTCTACAAAAAAAACCTCTCAAAAATGAGAGGCAACTCATACAAAGGTCTTCTCTCATCTTCCAGACTTACGTCTGCCGGAATTGGCACCAGCGCATTGCGCGGTTGCCGAGGCTTCGCTGGGCCGGTCCCTCAGCCTCTCTGGATGAGTGTGATTCTACTCTATCGGTATTGGGCGCGAGTTTACCATACTGGATAAAATATGTCAAATTTACGTTGTATTCCGCTTGTGGATGTTAGTTGTAGAAGCGAATTATCTGGCGAAAGAAAAACACCTTGCCCCGCCATTCTTTGGCGGGGTTGACGCCAAAGAATGGATCATGCTAAACTTGTATCAAATAAATATTTCCTTAATCGATATGAAAAAAGTCCAACCCCTGCACACTTTTGAACAGATCAAACTGCTGGCTGACTCGCGCCGCATGGAGATTCTACGCCTGTTGATGGCTGAACCTGCCACTCTCACGCATCTCGCGCGGACACTTAGCCAGTCACCGGCATGGGTGCGGCACCATATTCTGGCGCTTGAATCTTCAAACCTGATTGAGTTAGCTGAAGTGCGTGTCACAGGCAAAGTCACCGAAAAGTTTTACTGCGCCAAAGCGGGTGCTTTCTTGTTGCAGGAACTGATTTTGCCTGAAGGCGGCAAACTGGCCATTGTTTTCTCAGGCAGCCACGATCTCGCCCTGGAAAAAATCGTTGAACAGATAGCCGACCATCTCACTTTGCTGACCCTACCCGTTGGCAGCCTGGACGGTCTCGTCAACCTGCGACAAGGGCTGTGTCAGATCTCCGGCGCGCACCTGCTTGATGAAAGCGGCGATTACAACACATCCTACGTCCGCCGCATCTTTCCTGACCGCGCGATGGACATGGTCACACTAGCCTATCGCACGCAGGGATTGATCGTAGCCCCAGGCAATCCGATGGGAGTCCGGGGCGCATCAGACTTGACCCAGGCTGGCCTCCGTTTCATCAACCGCAATCTTGGCTCCGGGACTCGTCTTTGGCTGGACGCTGAACTCAAACGGTTGGATATTTCTACGTATAAAATTGACGGCTACAATAACGTTGTCAACACGCATACCGAGTGTGCCCGCACTATCGCTAGCGGACAGGCCGATACCGCACTGGGATTGCAGGCCTCGGCACTCCAGCATAACCTTGACTTCATCCCACTCTTTGAAGAGCGCTACGATCTCGTCTTGCCACGTGAGCAGGAAGACATCCTGGCTCCGCTGCTTGATTACATCCAAACGACTGCCTTCCGGCAAACTGTTTCCACACTTACAGGGTATACCACCACACATAGTGGTGAACAGATTTCAATATAGTTCCAAGGAGAAAAGAACGAATGAAACGCCACACACTGTTATTGACATTGCTCATTGCACTCTCTGTATTACTCACTGCCTGTAATGGTGGGGAGGCGCCTGCTCAAGCAGAAGAAGTACCTGTGCTAGAAGAAGTGTCTATGGTAGATTCTGCTTCTGCAACGCCTGCGAACCCAACATTGATTTTGGCAACCACCACCTCTACACAAGACTCCGGTTTGCTGGATGTGCTCGTCCCAATGTTCGAGAAAGAGACAGGATTCACAGTCAAAACGGTGGCGGTTGGTACCGGTGCTGCCTTAAAAATGGCGGAAGAAGGCAATGCAGACGTGCTGCTCGTCCATGCACCTGCAGCCGAAAAAGAATTGATGGATGCAGGCTTTGGCAAAGACCGTATACTCATCATGCACAATGATTTTGTCATCGTTGGTCCCGCCGATGATCCAGCTAGTATTCAAGGAAATGCTGTAGCAGCGGATGCATTTACCGTGATTGCAGAATCTGAAGCAACTTTTATCTCCCGTGGTGATGATTCTGGCACTAATAAAAAGGAATTGAGCATTTGGAAAGAAACAGAATTTGATCCAAACACAGATAAACCTGCCTGGTATATGGAGTCAGGGCAAGGCATGGGCGCTACCCTGACAATTGCATCCGAAAAAGCTGCCTATACAATGACAGATCACGCTACTTACCTGGCCAATAAAGTAAATGTAAATTTAGAAATATTGGTTGAAGGAGATGCAGTATTGTTGAATGTGTATCATGTCATGACAGTCAACCCTGAAAAATGGCCTGCAACTAATTATGATGGTGCGATTGCTTTTGCCAAGTTCATCACCCAGGATGGCACACAAGTTGTCATTGCACAATTTGGCGTGGATAAATTTGGCCAGCCGCTTTTCTTCCCAGATGCAGATAAGACCGACGCCGACCTTGGATTGGAATAACCACGTGTAAAGGTGGGTTAGCGACCCGCCCTTACTACGAAACGCGTTATGATTTTCGACGCTGAAGTTTTCCAGATCACAGTACTATCTCTACAAATCTCAGCTCTGGCTACCGGGCTGAGCTTGTTCATTGGCCTGCCGTTTGGCACACTGCTGGCACTTGGTAAGTTTCCCGGGCGTTCCTTTATATTGAGCATGGTAAACACTGGTATGGGATTGCCACCAGTCGTTGTAGGTCTTTTCGTAGCCATGATGCTGTGGCGCTCGGGTCCAATGGGTGATTTGAAACTTATCTATACCCCTACAGCAATCATCATTGCCCAGGTAGTCATTTCATTCCCGGTTGTCACCGGCCTGACGGCTGCCGCATTGCAAGCGCTTGATCCACGTCTGCGCTTGCAACTCTATGGATTGGGCGCTTCTCGCGGGCAAATGATCTGGATGTTATGGCGTGAAGCACGTTTGCCCCTATTAGCCGCATTGATGGCAGGCTTCGGCTCGGTAATATCCGAAGTAGGTGCATCCATGATGGTGGGAGGCAACATTCGTTATCAGACGCGAGTGCTAACAACTGCCATTGTGCTTGAAACAGGAAAGGGCAATTTCGATATTGCTATTGCACTCGGCATTTTGCTTCTCGTTATTACCTTCCTGGTCAATTGGGCACTGACCTGGATCCAGCAACGGGGCGCTCAGCGATGACCCCCTTAATCGAAATTTGCGACCTACACGTTGAGCGCGGTGATAAGACCGTCTTGACTATTGACGAACTAGCTATCAAAAAAGGAGATGTGCTAGCGGTTGTCGGCCCCAACGGAGCAGGAAAAAGTACCCTATTACTTACGCTAGCTCGATTATTGCGCCCAAAACATGGGGAAATTTTATTTGGCGGTAAACGGGTTTCGGCGGAGTCTGATACGGCTTATCGGCGTAGGATCGCGCTAGTTTTACAGGATCCTCTTTTGTTTGATATATCTGTGTTCGACAATATTTCGTCTGGGTTGCGTTTTCGTGGAGTTGAGAAAAGTAAAATCCGGCCACGTGTCGAATTATGGTTGGAGCGTTTAGGAATCTCTGAATTGAGGAACAGACGAGCCACCGAGGTTTCTGGCGGCGAGGCACAGCGCGTTAGCTTGGCACGCGCATTGGTGTTAGAACCCGAGCTTTTGCTGCTCGATGAACCATTTTCCGCATTAGACCCACCTACGCATAAACGTCTGCTGGCAGAACTAGCTACACTGCTGACGGAAACACTCACCACAACAGTGTTTATCACTCACGACCTGGATGAAGCCCTCAACCTGGGACAGCACATGGCCGTCATCTTGGGCGGAAATCTCAGGCAGGTTGGCTCACCGGATGAAATTCTTCACGCTTCAAGCGACCCGGAAATTGTAGCTTTTATCAAACAATAAATAAATGGCAACCCCGCGACTTAACGCGGGGTTGCCAAAAACTAACTAGGGGGGAGGAGAGAAATTGCCTAAAACATGCAACTGGCCGTCTTTTATTTAGGATCGTGCTTGGGATTAGTTCCACACCACGAACAGACAGGTTTATCGAACATAGTGTTGCATTGTATGGCGTTCGAGCAGCGGTTGGCCAATATACGTGGCGGTTGATCAGGGAGATGCTCAGCTGGATATACAACCTCATTTTCCAGTGCTATCTCTTGCCCTACATGCTCACAGTACTTCACCATCTGTAATTGCCAAGTGCGCTTTGCCATATCTGCCTCCTGACTATATCTTATATTGTACGAATCTCTCCCGATGTCATCCAGTGACAGCCATCATAAAAGTGTATGACATATTGCAAAATCGGACGACATATCTCTCATTTGTCAACTTTAATAAGGTTGAAGACGAAGAATTCTCCCGTCATCTGTAGCGATGTAGACTTCACCTAATGAGTCCTGCCCAAAGGATGTGATATTCCCCAGCGCACCAAACAGAACTTGATTCTGCCAGCCTTCGTCGGAGCGAATCAGCCCCCAAACCGTTCCTGTGCAATAATCGCCATAAAAATAGAAACCGCTCCATTCGGGAATACTTCCACGATAAACGTATCCGCCCGTCACCGAACAGCCCTGGCTATGGTCGTATTTAGCTACGGGCGATTCAACCTGTACTTCTTGTGGAGGCACACCCGCATATGTGTGTGTGCCTTCGAAATATTTCCAACCAAAATTGATTCCCCCGGGTGTTCTGGCAGGTATAAAATTAATTTCTTCCCACTGATTTTGATCTACATCACCAATGTATAGATCATTGGTTAGATTATCAAAAGATATGCGCCAGGGATTGCGTAAACCATAGGCCCAAATTTCGTTACCAAATGGGTTGTCGGTTGGGATAACGTAAGGATCGGCTAAATCTACGTCTAAACGCAGGATTTTTCCAAAAAAAGTATCCAACTTCTGTCCGTTGTCAAAAGGATCACTCGCCGAGCCGCCATCACCAAGACCAATGAATAAATAGCCATCGGGACCAAATGCCAGCGCACCGCCGTTGTGATTGCTATAAGGTTGCTTTGCACGCAGGAGAACCATTTCGCTGGATGGATCTGCGATGTTAGGATCGTCTGTAGCCCGATAGCGCGCGATAACAGTATCGCCATCACTATCGGTGTAGTTGACAAAGAATTGCCCATTTTCTGAAAATTTTGGATGAAATACCAAGCCAAGTAAGCCTTGCTCATTTCCCCGGCTACCAACACGATCGCTGATATCCAAAAACGGAGAATTAATCAGTTGCCGGTTTTGTAAAATACGGATACGTCCAACTTTCTCAATAATGAACAATCGCTCATCACCCGCATGCCGAATATCAACTGGACGCTCGAGACCGGTAACGACCGTTTCCCAGATATATTTTTCTGGATTTGGGAATGATGTTACATCTAACGAAGGCGAATCGATTGCAGGCGGGTCAGTTGCTGGTTGTTCTATAACAGATTCCCCCGTTGGGGGTGAGGCAAACGTAGGGACATTGGTCACTGCACCAGAAGGGGGAGCAGATTGGAGTGTAGGATGAAGCGGGATTTGTGATGGAAGGCAAGCGGTCAGGACTAGACTGAAAAATACCAATAAAACGGGCCGCATGTTTACATCCTATGTTTCGTCGTTGTCCATGTCAACGGCTTCAGCATCCACAATTTCGTCATGGCCAGCTACTGTGTCCATGTTACTGGTGAGATTCTGCATATGCTCCTGCACAACATCTGGCGGACAGAACTCGATGAACATATAGGCCCCTAATGAGACGAGTGCCACATCATCCAACGCACTGACACCCGGAACAACAGAGATCAGGTCAAATGGGAAAAACAGGTACGCCAGTGAAGCCACGGGTAATAGCTTGATGAAGGGGTTGACACGCTTATCACCCATTAGTCTAATGATGAGTTTAAAGCGCAGTACCAGATCGCGCATCACACCACCACCAGAAGAAACGACCAGATCATCACGTTTTTTGTTTGCCATGCGATACTCCTTGTTGTATGTTAATAGCATTATAAAGCACTCTTATGCAACTTTTTGGGGCTAAACTCATCCAATGAAAGATAACCTTTACAGGAGTTTTTCACATGGAAATGATTATTGACTTCCCCGGCGGCGCCCGCGTGGATGCTCACTTTGGCCCTCATACCATCCCAACGGATCAGCCGCCGACAGGCGGTGGAGCAGGTTCGGCTCCTACTCCGTTCGCGGTATTCCTTTCTTCCATTGGGACTTGTGCTGGTATATACGTGCTTGGTTTTTGCAAGAAGCGTGGGCTATCTACTGACGGTATTCATATTGTCCAGCGCGTGCATACACACCAGATGAGCGGCATGGTCGCTAAAATTGACCTAGAAATCCAGGTGCCACCCAGTTTTCCGAAGAAATATCACGATGCGCTTATTAAATCTGCAGAGCTGTGTGCAGTCAAGAAGCATCTTGAGTCCCCGCCGCAGTTTGAGATTATTACAAAAGAAGTTGAAGTAGCGTAAGTTTTCAAGTGTCCTTGCGAGTGAGTGTAGCGAGCGTGGCAATCTCATGTATTTTGTAAATTAAATATTACAAGTTACATGGGACTGCCACGTCGCCGCTTCAGCGGCTCCTCCATTAGACTAGAGAGTGTTGCCAAACAAGGGCTGAACAAGTCTAGGGCT
>CAZCPP010000183.1:0-8098 GCA_964500655.1 uncultured Anaerolineaceae bacterium
TAGATAAAAACATTATAGCAACTAAATCAAATGTTTGAGTCAGCTTACATTTTTGTAAAGGTTATGATGGGAAAGCTAACAAATTTGTAAGTTTGTTCAATAAGGTGTTAACAGAATGACTTCACACACCTTAAGAATTATGTAACCATTTGCCCGCTTGAAACAGGGTATGATTAAAACAAGAGAGGGCTCATGAGCAAACCAACAATCCTAGTTGTGGAAGACGAACCCAGTATTGCTGAGGTAGTGAGTCTGTATCTGCAGCGCGCCGACTTCAAAGTGCAAACTGCATCAGATGGAAAGATTGCTATGTCTATACTTGAACAGGGTATTCCTGATCTGGTTGTGCTTGATCTGATGCTTCCCGAAATCGACGGTCTCTCCTTGACCCGTTGGCTGCGTGAACGTTCCGATGTACCAATCATCATGCTAACGGCGCGCCGTGAGGAAATCGATCGCATCGCCGGCCTGGAAATGGGCGCGGATGATTACGTAGTCAAACCGTTTAGCCCTCAGGAATTGGTCAGCCGGGTGCGGGCTGTGATTCGGCGTACAGAACGGACAGCGTCTCAACAGGGGAAGCAGGCCCAGGTTGAATCTGATCGATCGTTGACATTCGAAAATTTGGTAATCATGTACCTAGTCGAACAGTTAGCGTGGCAGGGGACGAAGTCCAATTGACAGCCAAGGAATTCGACATGCTCTACCTGTTGGCACAGCATCCAAAGCAAGTATACACACGAGAACAGCTGCTTGAGCGCATTTGGGGCGGTGCTGAATACATCGATCCCGGGACAGTGACAGTGCACATCCGGCGCGTGCGCGAAAAAATCGAGATCGATCCGTCCAACCCTACGCGATTGAAAACAGTTTGGGGCGTTGGCTACAAATTCGAGCCTTAGATTAGCATTACTTTTATGAACACATTTTTCCGTTACATCTTGAGCGTACTCCTTATTTTCGCCATCTCACTAAGCATCTTTTATCTATTGATGTCTCCACCAATGAACGAACTAAGGTTGATGGCGCTTTTTCTGGCGATCACAGCTCTGATCTCTAGCTTAGCGGGCTACCTGGCTTATCGCCTGGGCTGGATCGCTTTGACGCCCAGCCTGCGTTGGGGACTTATGGCAACCTACGCAATTTCGAGTACCTTAACATTTTTCAACGTTTGGTTCTCTGCACGCCTAATGTTCGCCAGCCAGCATGATCTGCTGTTGGCAAGCGTTTTGCTGATTTTCGCCGGAGGAATGGCAATAGCGTTGGGATATTTTCTCTCTAGCACAATGACAGATCGCATTCATTTGCTCAAACATGCTGCTGGCAATTTGGCTCAAGGGAATCTCGAGACACGAGTGCCCATAACCGGACGGGACGAAGTTGCCTCTCTAGCCGAATCGTTTAATCAAATGGCTGCCCAACTGCAAGCTGCAGATGAAAAGCAACGTGATCTCGAAAAATTGCGTACCGACCTTATTGCCTGGGTCGGTCACGATTTACAGACCCCGCTGGCATCCATGCGTGCCATTCTTGAGGCGCTCTCGGATGGAATGGTGGAAGATCCTGATACCGTACAACGCTATCTCAACACGGCCCAAAGAGCTGTACAGTCGCTGTCGGCTTTGATCGACGACCTGTTCCAAATGGCGCAACTCGAAGCGGGTGGTATGCCTCTTGAAAAGGAAGATGCGTCCTTGGGAGATCTGATATCAGATACACTCGAATCTTTTTCTGAGTTGGCCTCCCGCCAAGATATTTCACTGAACGGTTCGGCTGACCCCAACGTAGATCCTATATTGATGGATACACAGAGAATCGGGCGGGTGCTAAACAATCTGATTGGAAACGCGCTTCGACATACTCCCGCCGGGGGACAAGTCGATGTGATGGTAAAACGAGGAAGCTCGGGCATGGAAGTGACCGTCCGCGATTCTGGTGAAGGCATTCGCAAACAAGATTTACCCAACATTTTCGAGAGCTTCTATCGGGGCGAAAAATCTCGCAGCCGGGCGTCGGGCGGAGCAGGGTTGGGCTTGGCAATTGCACGTGGCATCGTCAATGCGCATGGGGGTGAGATTCGTGTCGAAAGTCAACCGGGGGATACACGATTTATTTTCAGTCTCCCTTAACCCTTTCGTAATATTTTCGTAAGGAAGGTTTTGTATCATCAGTTCATCAAGGATGCTGATGATTAAACGACTTTGGATATTTGGATTGCTTTTGCTTGTGCTTTCTGCCTGTAAAGCAGTAACAGCCAATAAAAGCGAGACACCTGAACCCATGCCCCCTACCGCCTCCCTCCCAGACCTCGGGCCTGCTCCTGAATTAACCAACGAAGTCTGGCTAAATGTGGATGCCCCGTTGCGACTGGCCGACCTGCGTGGCAAGGTCGTCGCTCTCGAGATGTGGACTTTCGGCTGAATTAACTGCCGGAATGTAATTCCCTCGTTGAGGGATTGGAACAACAAATATAAAGACAAAGGCCTGGTCATTATCGGCAATCACTACCCGGAATTTTCATACGACCGAGAATTGGACAACCTGAAACAAGCCCTCATCGATTTAGATGTTCAGTACGCAGTAGCACAAGACAATGATCGAGCAACCTGGGGTGCCTATGAGAATCGCTTCTGGCCCAGCCTGTACTTGATTGACAAGCACGGCCACATCCGCTTTGTTCATATTGGTGAAGGCGCTTATGAAATAACTGAAACTGCTATTCAAAATTTATTGGCAGAAACCTACCCATGATTATTGGAGATATTTTATGACTAACAAACACAAATCTGTCCCTGTGCTCTCCTCGGAGATCACACCCAAATCCCAGTATCTTTCTCGCCGCGATTTTCTCAAAGCCGCGGGCATTGTGACCGGTACAGCCTTGTTAGCCGCATGTGCGCCAAATACCAGCGAGCAGGTGGCGGATGCGGAGGCGATCAATCCATCTGCAGCAGGTAAGACCGACGAGTTTGGAGACAACCTTAATACGTTTGACGAAATCACAAACTACAACAACTTCTACGAATTCAGTACTGACAAGCAAGCCGTCGCACGCCTGGCAGAGAATTTCACAACCGAACCCTGGACTGTGGAAGTCAGTGGCCTGGTTAATAACCCGAAAACTTTTGGTGTTGATGATTTGCTCAAAATGTATCCGCAAGAGGAACGCATCTATCGGCTGCGCTGTGTGGAAGCCTGGAGCATGGTCATTCCTTGGAATGGTTTTCCCCTGGCCAGTTTACTTAACGAAGTGGAGCCTATTTCGGATGCCACGCATGTACGCTTTGAGTCCGTCGCCAATCGTGACGAAATGCCCGGCTTGAAAAGTCCATTTTATTCCTGGCCCTACCAGGAAGGTCTGCGTCTCGATGAGGCGATGAACGATCTGACGCTGCTGGCGACCGGATTATACGGCGAAATGATTCCTAATCAAAACGGCGCTCCTATCCGGCTGGTGGTACCGTGGAAGTATGGCTTCAAATCGATAAAATCAATTGTCAAAATTGAACTGATAGATTATCAACCCGAAACATTATGGAGCACTGCCGCCCAGAATGAATACGGCTTTTTCTCCAACGTGAATCCACAGGTGCCGCATCCGCGTTGGTCACAAACCACTGAGCGCCGCATTGGCGAGTTGAAACGCCGAGCCACTCATATGTTCAACGGTTATTCAGAACAGGTTGCGTATTTATATGAAGGAATGGATTTGTCAGTGTATTATTAAATCTTGGTTGGGTGATTCAACTTTTAGGGCACAAATGAAGTGCCCTTGATTCATTCTCATTGAGGAGAGAGACAACAAAATATGAAAAAAACACGCTATACTCCCTTACAAATCGTCATGCACATTTATGCATGGAGCGCCCTGGCCCATTTGCTATTCGACTTCGTCTTTGGAAACCTTTCCGTCAACCCAATCCAGGATCTCGAACAGCGGACCGGTCGTGCTGCAGTCACGTTGCTGGTA
Source organism: uncultured Anaerolineaceae bacterium (assembly GCA_964500655.1). GTDB lineage: Bacteria > Chloroflexota > Anaerolineae > Anaerolineales > Villigracilaceae > JAABUE01. Next base: position 3,971 of record CAZCPP010000183.1, read on the forward strand.
CTCTCGTTGATATGCACGCCATTCAACACCCTTTTTGGGTGGAAGGAATTACTCAAACGCCGTCGCGCTCTGGGGTTGTATACCTTCATGTACGCAACCATCCACGTTTTAATCTTCCTCGATCTGGATTATGGTCTGGCCTGGAGTCTCATCTTCGAAAGTGTGCTCGAAAAGCCGTACATTCTCGTGGGCACTGCATCCTTTCTGCTGCTTCTGCCTTTAGCGGTCACATCCTTTGATATCTGGAAAAGACGCCTGAAGAAGAACTGGAAACGTCTTCACCAGACGGTCTATTTCATTGGGCCGCTAGTCATCCTGCATTTTGCCTGGTCAAAAAAGGGCGACTTCTTTGAATTACAAGGTGACATAATCAGACCATTCATCTACGGATTGATTGTCTTGATCTTGCTAATACTTCGCATCCCACGGATACGCAAATTCTTCGCTTCCGTCTGAACCCAGCACCTGCTCCCGTTTTTCAAACGATTTCAAAGCCGAAAACCAATCAATACTGTTGGCGCGAACTAATTATTTATCCTGTCTTGTAGGTGTACAGGAGCCAGGTGTTTGTAGAAACCTAGCTCTTTAAAATAGGCCGCGCAAAGTGAGCAATAATCCGACAACCGCCAAGGGGATACCGACGATGGCGCCGATAATTGTCAGGCTGATAATCACACCAACGATCAATAAGACCACTCCCAGAATCACAGCCACAATGCGACCGGTGAACTCAACAATCCCACTGATGAGTTTCCACAATGCCCAAAAGGGCCAAAAATACCAGGGGATTTTTCGCTTTTGTACAGTTGTCATATCTACCTCCATCTACTTGTGCCGCGATATTTCCCGAAAAGAGGAACAACAATTTTTTAGATTGCCGCGGTAATAGGATATACGGACTACTTTGCAAAAAGGTTCCATCAATTTGGACATATTGCATCGTGATATAATCCGCCACATGGAAAATAAGCCTACCCCTCCAGAACAACCTGTCGACATCCCAATAAAGAATACTGACGACACCGTTGTTTTCAAACGCACCCATTTCTACTCTGTTATGGTTGTGCTTGCTTTTGCTGTCGGTATCCTGGTTGGCTACATAACCTGGGGACGTGGCGGGCCTGCTCAACCAGCAGTGACCGCACCTGCTCAGGCTCCCGGCGCTCAAGCTCCTTCCCCTGGCGAAGATTCTGGATTTACTCGCTATGATATTCCCAGCGAAGGCTTCCCAAGTGTGGGTCCTGAGAATGCCCAAATAGTACTGATTGAATTCAGCGACTTTGGCTGCTCATTCTGCGCAAAGTGGCATAATGAAACCTATGAAGATTTGCTTGCTGCCTACCCGGACAAAATTCGCTTCGTGTATCGCCATGTTCCATTCAGAGCCTTTCCTGCTGCTGAAGCTGTTATGTGCGCAAATGAACAGAACGCTTTCTGGCCCTATCATGATAAGCTGTTCAGTTACGAATATGACCTTGCTGAAGAAGGATTTATTCAGTATGCAGAAGATTTAAACTTAGATGTCGATACCTTTAGCACCTGTCTCAGCGATCATCGTTTTCAAGATGATGTTCAGAAAGACATGGATTTTGCTACCCAGTTGGGTGTTAGCGGCACACCAACGTTCTTTATTAATGGTTTTGCTATTATCGGCGCACAACCGCTCGAAGCTTTCACACAATTGATTGATCAGGAACTGGCAGGAGAACTTCCGCAATAACCTCAATTAAAAAGGGCGGGAGTTCCCGCCCTTTTTTCTAACCGGGAGGGACAAATGAAAAAGTTCGTTGCCGTAGCTGGAAATATTGGGGTAGGAAAATCAACCTTGGTAGAAGGGCTTTGCAAACAATTAGATTGGGAGCCTTTCTATGAGCCTGTAACAGAAAACCCCTATCTGGCTGATTTCTATAAGAACATGGCCGCCTGGTCTTTTCATTCACAGGTTTTCTTCCTGACACACCGCTTGCGCGCGCATCATCAAATTGCACTGTACCCAACCTCTGTAATCCAAGACCGTAGTGTGTATGAGGATGCAGAAATATTTGCGCAAAACCTGTATTTACAAGGACACATACTCGAACGCGATTACCAAACCTATAAAGAGCTGTATGAAACAGTGATTGAGTTTTTGCCGCCACCAGACCTGGTCATCTTCCTGCGTGCCTCTGTGTCGATTTTGGAAGAACGTATTGCACAACGAGGCAGGGATTATGAACGCTCAATCTCCTCGGAATACTTAAACAGCTTAAATCTTTTGTATGAAAATTGGATCGAGAGCTTCACTCTCTGCCCGGTGCTGACCGTGCCAACTGACAACATGAACTTTGTTGTCCACCCGGGCCAATTACGCTTGATCGTCGCCAAGATGGAAGAGAAACTGACCGGCAAGGACGAAGTGGTTTTTGAGCCAGAAGAAGTGGCCAGTGCAGCAACGGATTGAAAAATCAATCTACTCTATAGCCTGACCCCACTGAAGATCATAACCTGTAAATGGAGCCACAAAAGCTTGTTCTTCAGTGTCGGTTGGTAAAATCGTTATGGAACCAGTCCAGTTTTGGTCCAGGATTTCAACGCCGACAATTACCGCCAGGCTCATATCTTCAGCCCATAAGATTTCATCGATTCCACTGTAGACACCATTTCTCAAAAGAACCCGATCTGTAATACCATCTCTGTTTGAACGGTACATTGATAGCCCGGTATTTTTACGTTCAAAGTCAACAGGCCCCTCCCTATAAAAATAATACAAGAGATTGTCAGGCCCTACTTGGGCCGTTTCAAGATAGCGACCCAGAAGTTCATCGTCTGTGGATTTAGATTTAACGAGCGTTGTGATCTCAAGTTCGTCTGATGTAACCTGCATCAAACTAGGAAGGATGCCCGTCATGCCATAATAATTTGAGGATACATAAAACGACTGACCATCCGGAGCCCAAGTAAATCTACGGTCAGCTAATATGGAAGTCATTTTCACTTCCCCACTTACAATCGGCATAATTCCCACTTCATCAACACCAGCGTTGCTTCTATGCCCAACAATCAACACCTTACTGCCATCAGGCGACCAGGCATCATATGCCGGTGGGCGAATATTAGTTGTGTACTCTGGAGAACCAGACATTTGAATCAATTTCCCCAAATTGAGAGAATAGAACCAAAGTCCACCTTCCCCCCCAAGTGCGATATCCGTTCCAAATGGGGACCAGGCTAGAGCAGAATCCAAGTCTTTGGGGTAGCGAACTTCATCAAGGCTAACGGTAATGACTTCATTACCATCGGCATCACCGATAATCAATTTTATATCATCAGTTACATAAGCGATCTGGCAGTTATAGGTGAGACGGCATAATCTCTAATACAACAATCCTTGATTAACGTTTGGGTATTGCCATCAATTTCGATCCGCCACAAACTCGCATTACCATCATTCTCTCCTGACAAATAATATATAGGAACTGGTAACACCAACTAAACAACTGCTTCAGTCTCAATATTAATCTCAGCCGGCGGCGGCGGGGTACTCTCATCCAAATTTATATTACAACCAACAATAAGAAAACAAACAACGATGGATATCAAGTGGTAAGGACTTTTTTGCTAAGCTTATAATTGAATTATATCTACAAATTGCATTATCGCCGTTGTTACCAGCGCAGATTTTTTATCGAATATCGGAGCAGTTATTGTTCAATGTACTTCATACTTACTTCAAAGATCATCGCATCCTCTTCCTATCCCGAATCATATCTTCAGCACTCTCTGACCACTCCCTATACCTGTTTATGTGCTGAACGACACTGTCCACAGACCACTGCTCGCCACTGTGCGACTCAGCCTTTTTTGTGGGCTGCGACTCGTTGCTTGCCAGACATGCAGCAACATGCTTTGCGAGTTCTTCGTCTTCCATATTCCAGACCTTTGTCAGGCATTCATCACAGAAATTCGGTTCGGGAATCATAAAATCAGCGGTTAGCAAAGTGAATTGTTGACTACATAATCTGCATTCGAATTCTCCCACAGTCACACCCGGCATGATTGGTCTCCTTTCATCAAAACGATTATACATCCTTACAGATAAGTCGCTCAAACCACCAACCATTTAAGGATGTCGATATTGATAATTACACT
>CAZCPP010000184.1:0-8029 GCA_964500655.1 uncultured Anaerolineaceae bacterium
CGGTTTATCAGGCGTTGGAGTAAGTGTAGAAGTAGGTGTTGGGGTTGGCAGGGGGGTTTCTGTTGGGGTGTATGTCAGGGATGGGGAAGGCGTAATTGATGGAGTATGAGTGGATGTGGCTGTTGAGCTTGGAGTAGGGGTAGCGGTTGGGAATATCGGAAGAGTACTACACGCTATGGATGATAATATAATCATACTCAGGGGCAGAACGATATTTTTTCGCATATCAGCCTCCTTGCGCGAGTAATTACGTCATTGTCCCCAAAGTAAATCATTATAGCAATTGATGGATAGGAGGTCAAACTTCCGTTCCAAACCAGTAATGAACCAGCCAGATTTTGGGCACTAAGAAGTTAATTCACAAGGAATTTAGAAAGATAAAATATCAAATCTTCTCTTCCAGTAGCCAACAGTTTATAAATTCCAGATAAGTGAAGTCATTTACTGTACGCTTAAAAGCGTTTGGCGCTGTTCGACGGATTCGCCTGGTTTGACGCGTACCCGACCCACAGTCCCGGCGCGAGGCGATTTGAGTTCGTTCTGCATTTTCATAGATTCCAGGATTAACACTACCTGTCCTTTTTCAATTTCTTGTCCTTTTTCAATGGGAATAGAGACCACCATACCAGGCATAGGGGCTTTCAAATGGTATTCGCCCGCTTCGCTGACAGTACCCCCAGCTGCTGCCCTTAAACGCTTCTCACGCTCATCTTCAACCTTTACCGGATATTGCCGACCCATTAGCAACACTTCCCATTCATCATCGCCTGGATAAACAAAACCTTCTAACGATTTACCATCAACCAATAGCGAATAGATAGGTTGCCCACTGACCGAGTTGAAATTAACTGTGATTTGTCGACCATTGACGATAATATGCCGCTCATCGATGACTTCGATACTGTATTCAATTCCACTTACTGTGCTTATATACTTCATAGTAATTCCTATATATTCGGTTGCTACCGATGCATGCGTTCCCAGCGTCCAACCCACTTCCAGTTACTTGTATCTCGTTCTCCGCGTCGCACAATTTGAGCGGCGCGTTGGGTTTCATCATGGGCAACAAGCGTAGCAAAGATGGCAGCCGCTTCGTCATAAGTTTGTTTACTCCCTTCCATCTCTTCCAATGAAAAACGTTCCTCAACAAATCGTGTGTCATACTGGCCGGCCATAAAGCGGGTAGAGTCCATCATGGTCTGATGAAAAGGTATATTCGTGCGCACTCCTACTATACGGTATTCTTCCAGTGCGCGGCGAATACGTAAAATCGCTTGTGCGCGAGTTTTACCCCAACCTATTAGTTTGGCAATCATTGGGTCGTAATACGGGGTGATCTCAAAGCCAGGGTAAACGCCTGTATCTACCCGGATACCGGGGCCTGTAGGCAATAGGCTATGTGTGATGCGTCCTGTGGATGGAAGAAAATCATTATAGGGATCTTCGGCATTGATTCTACACTCGATTGCATGGCCGTTGACATTGATATCATTCTGCTTGTATTTCAACTTTCGGCCACGAGCAATGCGGATTTGTTCTGCAACAATATCCACACCGGTGACCATTTCCGTGACAGGATGTTCCACTTGCAGGCGGGTGTTCATCTCAAGGAAAAAGTAATTTTTATTTTTATCTACCAGAAATTCAATAGTTCCTGCATTGACATAGTCTACAGCTTTTGCGGCCTTGACAGCTACTTTGCCCATATTTTGGCGCAGTTCATCGTCCATGAAGGGTGATGGGGATTCCTCGAGCAATTTCTGATGGCGCCGCTGAAGTGAACATTCACGCTCACCCAAGTAGATGACATTGCCATGCGTATCTGCCATAATCTGAATTTCGATATGACGTGCCCCTTTAAGCAACTTCTCTAGATACACGTTTCCATCCCCAAAAGCAGATTCGGCTTCACGTCGTGCAGATTGGATCAAATCAGGCATATCCTCAATATTTTGTACTTCACGCATGCCCTTGCCGCCACCGCCTGCTGTGGCTTTGATGAGCAGGGGGAAACCGATCTTTTTGGCCTGTTTTAGGAGTTGTTCGTCAGTTAAGTTGCCAACATCTTCCGTGCCGGGTACAACCGGTACACCAGCCTTAATAACTGTAGCGCGTGCAATTCCTTTATCGCCCATAGCTGCAATCGCGGATGGCTTAGGTCCGATAAATGTAATTTTCTCAGCATCACAGGCATGAGCGAAATCATCGCGCTCGGCTAGAAAACCATAGCCAGGGTGGATTGCATCAGCTCCACATTTTTTGGCAATGCTAATGATTTTGTCAGCTCGCAAATAAGACTCGCGCGAAGGCGCTGGCCCGAGCAGGTAGGCTTCGTCGGCGTAACGTACGTGGAGGGCTTGCCGATCTGCTTCAGAATAGACAGCTACCGTTTCCAGACCTCGTTCGCGACAAGCACGCAAAATTCGTACGGCGATCTCGCCCCGATTGGCAACTAATACTTTTTTAAACATAATTCCTCTTGAGTTCGTCGTTACTAGGCAATCTCAAAGTAGTAATTAAGCTAAAGATTGCCGCACCATTTCCAATGACTTGCAATGAAAGTCTAAAGGGGGATGTTTCCATGTTTCTTTGCAGGATTGGTATCACGTTTATTGCTTAGCATTTCTAATGCGTTGATCAAACGAGGACGAGTTTCGCGAGGTTCGATCACATCATCGATATAGCCGCGTTCGGCTGCCACATATGGATTTGCAAATTTCTCCCGGTATTCAGCGACAAGTTCCGCTTTTCGTTTGACTGGATCTTTTGCTTTTTCCAGTTCCTTTCGGAAAATGATGTTTACTGCACCATCTGGTCCCATTACGGCGATTTCTGCACTTGGCCAAGCTAAATTGACATCGCCACGGATGTGCTTGCTAGACATAACATCATATGCACCACCGTAAGCCTTACGGGTGATTACCGTCAGCTTCGGGACAGTTGCTTCGCAGAAAGCGTATAACAATTTTGCCCCGTGGCGAATGATCCCGCCATGTTCTTGCCCAGTACCAGGTAAAAATCCTGGTACATCTTCAAATGTTAATATCGGGATGTTAAATGAATCGCAAAAGCGAACGAAGCGCCCGGCTTTATCAGATGCGTCAATATCCAAGACCCCCGCTAAAATGATTGGTTGGTTTGCGACGATACCAATAGAGTGGCCGCCTAAGCGTGCAAATCCAACCACGATATTTGCAGCATAAGCCTCATGGATTTCGAAGAACTGCCCATTATCCACAACTTTGCGTATAACATCTTTAATATTGTAAGGCTTGCCAGGATCGTCAGGGATAATAGTGTCTAATGCATCTTCCATGCGAAGAGGATCATCGCCCTCCATAAAAATGGGAGGGTCTTCCATGTTATTCGATGGTAGATATCCAAACAGTTTGCGGATGAGGTAGAGCGTATCGGCTTCACTATCGGCAGCGACATGGCACACTCCAGATACCTCCGAGTGCACGCTAGCACCACCCAAATCTTCAAACGTAACCTCTTCATGAGTCACAGATTTAACCACTTCTGGACCGGTAACGAACATATAGGAGGAACCCCGCACCATAAAAATGAAATCAGTCAAAGCTGGGGAGTAAACAGCACCGCCGGCACAAGGTCCCATGATAGCTGATATTTGGGGAATAACACCTGATGCTAGTGTATTCCGCAGAAAAATGTTTGCATAGCCTCCCAGTGAGACCACACCTTCCTGAATTCGCGCGCCACCCGAGTCGTTCAAGCCGATCACCGGAGCACCATTCTTAAGGGCCATGTCCTGTATCTTAACAATCTTTTCGGCATGCACTTCCCCAAGTGAGCCGCCAAAAACAGTGGAATCCTGTGAAAAGACATATACTAAACGCCCATCAATCGTTCCCCAACCTGTAACAACTGAATCACTTAGATATTTTTGTTTGCCCAGGTCAAAATCATTTGTACGGTGTTGAATAAATGCATCGATTTCGCGAAAAGAACCTTTGTCAAGTAACAGGTCAATACGCTCGCGAGCGGTCAGGCGTCCTTTATTGTGTTTGGCTTCGATGCGTTTCTCACCGCCACCCAGGCGGGATTGGGCCTTTAGATCTCTCAAGCGTTGAATCTTAGGATTATCAGTCATGTGCCTCTCTCTTCGATAAGAAAGTTTTTGTACCTGGAACAAACACGCAAATGGATATGACAATCAATAGCAGTATGGTTACAAAAAGGGCGAACGGCCAGTTAGTATGTGGAGTTTGCAGGTACAACCGGTCGCACCAGTACCAGGTCGAAAAACCTGCTCCGGCTCCGAGTAACACATGCCGTGTCCAGGCTTTAGCTTGCCACATACCATAAAATAAGATGATAGCGACGAACAACCAAATCCCTGCACAAAGAGCGATGTACAACGGGCCGGGGGATGATGCGAACTCAGCTAGGGTTGTCCACCATAAAATGGCTGTTACCAGGCGGAATCCGCTCCATACTGTAAGACTTAACACCAGCCATAGTAATATCGTTACACTCAAAGGACGTTTCATACTATGATAGTGGTACGTCTGGCGGTTTTGGTGCAGGATAGATTCTCATTTGTACATGTGCCTGTCTTTTTTGAAGTGTTTCCTTCAGTTGTAGGAACAAAGGCCGTTAGTGATTTGGCAAGCAGGGTGAAGGTTAATTTGAGGCGCATATAGGGTACCTAGGGAGCTGGCAAAAAGTGCATAACAGCTTTGCCACCATAATAGTCTATGATTTCTAACCTGTTGGAATATTGACCACGATAGGGCTGAATCTCAAGAAAGTTTGGGTTGGCAAAAATGTAATCCAACCCCATTTCGTAAAGGAAATCGCTACCCTGGCGGGATTTATGAGCCAGGAAGTAGGGATAACTGTTGATTAGTCCGTCCATATTGACAATGGTGCGATCCTGTATGAAGTAACCAACGTTTCCTCCACCTGTCATCCCGATTAGACTTCCGGACTCGGTGTGGGTTTCTACAAATGTAGCCACTTCCATGTAAGGCGTATCCGTGGGCTTTGCGCCATAAGGCATTTGGATGTTAATGATTCGTGAAAACTCTTGAGAACTCCCAACACCCCAAAATATAATTATTAAGTAAAGAGAGACATAAGCTGCCACATTTTTTCGCATTTTTTGTGTGACTATATCTAGTAATAATACTCCAATCAATGAGATCAAGATCATTTGACTGACCCAATACCATTCTTTGAGTGCAGAGTAGCCTGTGATGTTATATTGGAGAATTTGTAAAACCGATCCTGCTAGTAATGGTATTATGGCAAGTTGGTTGGTGATACGCGCTGATCGTTTACGATTTATGAGAAGAAGTAGTGTGATAGTAATTAGCGCCAATATGAGCATCAGCGTATAACGGAAATCATACTTGAGAGGTATAGAATACATCAATTTTGACTGACTATGCCATTTGCCAACCAAGGTTGTAAGTGGATGCCATGCGTTGAGGTCACCTTCCGCGTCGACACCAAAAAAAGAAACGATGGTCCGTGCCGAGCCTCCATAAACACGACTAGAAAACGATCCCCACCAGCGTTTGATCTGACCGCTCACTGGAGACGCAGCGCCAAAGGTAAGTTTATTCCAATACATGTAAACCCCCAATGCGCCACCTAGAATTCCGTAATATACTGTGCCTTCGCTAAGCCAAGTACGCCAATTTGTTTTGAGGTATTCAATTGCTGATTGGTTCCATGGATTCTTGTTTTGATTAAATAGCGAAATAATCAACCGAATAGAAATAATCAGACCAAATGATAGCACTCCATGAATAAGTGGCGCACTGCGGGGAAAGTTTCCATGAAGAATTTCAAAATTAGTTAGACCGAGCAAGAGAGCTAGTGTGAAAGTTGTTGATATTCCAATTGCGATGGCGCTTCGTTTCAATAACAGGGATACCGAATATGATCTTGGATGCTCATATAACCCTAAAAAATAATTCAGAGAAATATTTAACACTAGACTAATTAACAGCATTGCGATAGCCATTTCTGAGTATTGATAATAATCTGGCAATCCAGTCCGAATGATGAAAGCTGATACGCTGCTAAGGGTTAGAACCAGAATGTCGAGTGGGAGCAGGTAGCGTATTGGACTATTCCGAAAAACGATCCACAATCCGAATAGGCACATAAGGAAAACTAAATCCAGACGACTGAATGTGACTAATATGGCAGAAATGGCTAATATTGCGATCCGCTTTAATTTCTCGAAAGTTGTTTCTGCAAATGCGTCGATTCGGCTTCGTTCGAAACGGTGAAGTGAGAACAGGAACAAGACGAGACAGAAAGCGGCTAGCCCAGTCTCCAATCCCTGTTGGTAGGCGATTGCATGAATGTAGTAATTGAAAGCCCAATATAGCGTACCCAGTATGGCGATCGGCTGTGCAACAATGTTCTTTAAAAATTTATAAAGCAATATGCTGGTAGCAGCTCGTAGCATGGCTAGCACAAGGATTAATATTCGTAATGGGAGGATTAGATTGAAGCGCGCAAACGCAAATATGGGTACACACACCATCATCCACAGCGGGTGGTATCCGTTGGTTGGATTGATACCATCAAGAGTACTGCCTTGACCCTCGCTGATATTTTGTGCTACCTTGAAATAGTAATACGCATCATCGCGAGTGAACCAATTATTAGGTAAATTGTAGGCATCCGAAAAAGCAGCATGCCCATTAATGCCCATCAATAAAAGCAAGATAGTAATTTCAAACCAGGGTAGGTGTTTTAACTTAGTAATAAAATTCAAAAGACTAACCAATAGCAAGTGTAATTTTTCCGAAATTTTCACCCTTTTCGAGGCGTTTCTGTGCGCTGGCGGCATCTTGAAGTGGGAAAGTTTTATCAAGCGTGGGATTGAGTTTCCCGGTAACAATTAGATTCATAACTTCGTTAAAGTCGGCCTGGTTACTCATTGTAGAGCCAATGATGGATAGATGTTTGGCGAAGATGTAACGGTTGTCGATTTCAAACTTAGGGCCTCCTGAATTGCCCATTGTTAGCAAACGACCACCCTTTTTAAGTGTTCGCAGGCTTTGCATGAAAGTTGTGCCAACATTATCAACCACTACATCCACCCCCTTTTTTTCTGTTGCCAAAAAGACGGCTTTAGACCAATTATCTTCTTTAGAGCGATCAATCAGTATGTCTGCACCGAGTGCTTTCGCTTTCTCCAATTTATTCGCATCAGAACCCACGACCACTACTTGCGCGCCAATAAACTTGGCGATATCAATGCTCGCCGTGTTAACACCTCCCCCTGCACCAACAACTAACACCATTTCATTTTCTTGAATATCTCCACGTGTAATCATGGAATGCCATGCAGTTTGGTAAACAAGCGCACCACCAGCAGCAACATGGAAGTCAAATTTCTTTGGTAATGGAAATATTTGGCGGGCAGGAAGGGATATAAACTCAGCGTAAGTTCCGCGCACGGTTTCACCCAATAAGTGCCAGTTATGGCACATATTATCCCATCCGGATAGGCAGTAGTCGCATTCTCCGCAACCAAAGTTGGGATTAATAATGACGTGGTCACCAATTTCAAAGCTAGTTACACCTTCACCTAAAGCAGCAACTTTACCTGCCCCATCCGCGCCATTGATATGAGGCAACTTAAGCTTCAAGCCTGGCCAGCCATTGCGTACCATCACGTCCATACGGTTGAGGGCGGAAACATGCAGCTTTACCAAAACTTCACCTGGCTTTGGCTCCGGAGTAGGAAAATCGGTGTATTCAAGAACTTTAGCCCCGCCGTGTTGGTAGAACAGTGTAGTTTTCATAATCTCTTATTTTTCTTCTTCTGATTTCGTTCCAATCACTCGTGGAATGATTTTTAGACTTATTTGGATGCCAGTCTTTTCGATGATGATAGAAGATGAAACCCGGATTTTTTGGGACATTTTTAGTAATGCTGCAACTATCGCAATTATCAAGGAAATCATGGCAAGCGTATATGGCTGGACTTTGCCCTTTTTAGGGATTGATGGGATGGCATGAACCACCTGTGGTA
>CAZCPP010000185.1:0-8000 GCA_964500655.1 uncultured Anaerolineaceae bacterium
TCCAGTCTATTTTATTTTACTTTAAAATATGACCCCATCCCCCCTTCCCGATGGGGTTAAATATATATAATGGGAGTTGGAAGCGGCAACGCCGCTTCCAACTCCCAAAGAATCAGTACTCTGCGTAAGTAAACCTACACCCAGCTATGTATAACCTCACCACCTAGCACAGTAGCGCCATTGAAGAAATAATAACCTCCCAGAACCTCGCGCGGCTGCAGCACCATGTACTCTTCCAAGAGGGAGGGGAGCAGCTTTACCGAGGCATCGCCAACCCAGGCGCTCTCGCTTTGCGTAAAGTCATCCATATCGATCCTGACCACCTCGAACACGGACGGCGGCGCATCCCGCACGATGCTGGGGAAGTAACGGATGTTGAAGGGAGTTTTCAGGAATGGATCTGGTAAATCGTCGTACGGGATCTGTTTCTTAAGCGTGACACTGCCCTCGAACAAGCGCTCGCCATGCGAAACACAGTAACCCGACATGCGCGTGCCTGCTCCGACAAGCGCCATTTGAGGGTTCATGGGCTGCAGGTCGGTCATAACCGTTTGACCCATTTTTTTGTTGAAGCCCATGTACATACCGCGTGCCATGGTGAAGTCGTTGTCGACCCAAGACTGGATGCAGGTCTTGCCCTGAACACCGTTCAGGCTGCTGCCAACCCACAGAATGGTCTCCATGTACCATGTCCGTTCCGGATTGAGGCTGGGCATATCCAGTCCGTTATCCCATAGCGACCACCATTTGCCAAATGAGATTACCACCCGGCTTGGGTTTTCCCCTGGTAGCAGTGGTTCGGGCAGGAATGAGGCGATCGCTTTCGGGTCGGCGGTGAAGACAATATCCAGGTGTTCAGTACCATAATGCCAGGGTAAGTCGCCTACCAGGCTGGAAACACCCTGCGGGCTGGGGTAGGCGTAGCCTTTGAGTTGATCGGGTTTGGTCATAGAATCTCCTTTGTTTTTTTATAATTCCGTACAATCTTTCCAAGAATTGCCATTCCTTCCTTGATCTTCTCAACGCCCATAGCTGAGAAGTTGAGTCGCATCGTGTTCCGGCGTGGGTTGTTAGCGAAGAAACCATCGCCAGGGATAAAGACTACTTTTTCCTTCATCGCCAATCCTAGCAGTTCTCTCGCATCCATACTTCCAGGCAACTCGATCCAGGTGAATAAGCCGCCTTTAGGGCGGGTGAAATGTGTGCCTTCGGGGAATTCAGTTTCCAGCGCCGCAAGAATGGCTCCACAGCGCTCGGTATAAGCCTCGCATAGGCGCTCGATTTGGGCGGGTAGCGATTCTATCTCCAGGTAGGCGTTGATCAGTTCCTGGTCGAAGGCGCTGGTGTGTAAGTCATTGTTTTGCTTGGCCAGGTTGTAGCGTTCCAGGATCTCGGCTGAAGCGACGATCCAGCCTACGCGTAAGCCTGGCGAGAGTACTTTTGAAAAGGAGCCCAGGTAGATCACGCGTTCGTCCGGATCGTTGGCTTTGAGCGGGTTCGGCGCCTGCCCGTGGAAGCCTAGTTGGCCGTAGGGATCGTCTTCCAGGATGAGGGTTTCGCTATCGTCAAAGGCCTCCAAAAAGGATTTCCGCCGAGAGGCGCTCCAGGTGCGCCCGGAGGGATTCTGGAAATTGGGAATAACGTAAGCCAGCTTGGGTGGGGGATTACTGCGTAAATGCGATCGTAACTGGTCGATATCCGGGCCATCTTCGTCGCATTCCAGGTCGAGATAGGTCGATTGGAACATATCCAGCGCGTTGAGGACGGCCGAGTAGGTCGGGCGTTCGACGATGACCGCCTCACCCGGATCGAGGAATATGCCCCCGCTCAAGCCCAGGCCTTGCTGCGCCCCAGAGATGATGTGAATGTGATCGCTATCGGTCCGTACGCCGATTTCGCCCATCAGCACGGCGATCCTCTCGCGTAATGGTAGCAGGCCCTGAGTGGGACCGTACTGAAGCGCCCGTTCCGGGTGTTCGCGCAGCACTTTTTGAGCCGCAAAAGCAAGTTCTTCCACCGGGAAAAGCGCTGGGTCGGGCATCCCACCGGCAAAAGAAAGATAATTACCGCCTGCTGTTTTGGTAATGATCTCGCGGATATCAGAGGGGCGGGTATGAGCTAGGCGTTGGGCGAATGAGATGGGCATGGTATTGTCTCCACGACTTCCGAAGTCTAAATTGGGGGACAGAGGGGGGTCGGGTATTACTTCGCAGCCTTGGATACTTTAATCGCTTCCTGTGTCCACTCAAGCAATTGAGTATCATCTTCAAGTACCGACCCAGGGATTTGGTAATAGGGCATTCTGGTATGCTTGCTCGCCCCGACTTCATCGAAGCGTAGTATGTTGGCATCACCGGCTTTCAAATGCACGAGGCCTTCCGCAGTCACCAATGCGAACATGGTGCCGCTCTCGAAAACCCCGTATCCGCCGAACATCTTTTTGTGAGTGATCTCACCCAGAGGCATGATCCTGCCGGTGAATCCTTCGACCGCTTGCGTGGCAGGGTTGGTCCCTTTCTCATCTTTTCCAGCCATTTGACCTCCGGGTTATGGGCTAGTGGATTATTGGCTCATTGGATCGTCGATGTTATTCAGGCATACTATAGTTGATATGGACGCCGTGACCTTTACCGGTTTTCAGCACAATTATAGGCCATCGCGAGATAGTTTGTATCTCGAAGCAATTTTCAACATATGCATTGTAGCGTGAGGAATGTGGGATAATACCAAAAATCGTATGAATTGATCGTGAGTGCTCAATTTATTAAAAGGAGAATCCAAGATGGGTGACAAGGGTAGTAAAGATAAAGGAAAAAAGGAAGACAAAAAGAAAGCCAAGCTTTCGCTTAGAGAAAAGAGAAAACTAAAAAAAGAAAAGAAGAAAAATAAATAGTCTTAGTTTTTACACCCTGCCTTTATAACAACCTCGCGGCTTTGGTGATCACAGTTGATAGATATTTATCCAGCTGCTCTTCCAGGTAGGCTTGGTAAGCGCCCTGGGATTCAGCTTCCTTGGGGGCGCGTAGGCTGGCAGGCAGGTGATCGACAGCCTGCAGTTTGGCCGTCCATTCGAGCACTTTCTTCCAAGCCCCCGGCTGGCCAACACACTTATAGCGGGCAAATTTGGCTTCCGCTTCGCCACCTTCCAGGTGCGCTTCGAGGTGGGCATCCTTCCCTTGCCCCGAGTCGCTTTGCCAGGCGAGTATTTGGGCGCTGAGTTCTTTCGCTAACCCGGCAATCGTAGCACGCGGCTTTACCTCTTCTTCACCCAACAGGCGCTGACGGGCGGCCTTGTCAATTTTGGATACCAATTCACCCGAGACGGATTGAGCTTTCCCGCGTTTGTTAGCCGCCGCATCATATAAGGTTACATTCAATGCGGTCACCTTCCAGCGACCCGGCTTGATATCGAAACTCTCCCGGCGGTTGATGTGCGTGTCCGGCTGGCAGGTATCCGGCAGTTCACCGGAGGTGGCATGCTGCTGCCAGGTCCGTTTCAGGCTCGCCCGACGAAATGTCAGGGCGATGGCGATAATGCCGGCCCCAAGAATCCCAAGGCAGCACAAGGGGACAATCAACCACCACCAGGAAAATGGAGGGGGCGGTGGAACCACTGGCGTGGGTGTAATTGTCGGTTCATCGATAGGCGGTACGGACGTGGGCGGTTCCTGCTCCCGTTCAAGGACGAAGAAGCCGGCTTCCAAGTAAGCGGAAACAGGTTCGTTCTGCCCGAGAGAAGCGTTGACCGTCACCATGCGCGGCCCCGGAGGAGCCGACTCTGGGATGAAGGCTTGTACAATAATCACTTCGTTCGAATCGATCCAAAAATCCCCAATTTCGATATCTTCAATATCCACCCCTGTGATTTTCACAATATCAAAACCGTCCCCGTGCAAGATCAAATCCAGGTTGTCACCCGGATATCCCTCAGGCGGCTCCACTTGGTACAAGCTGAAGGGGAGTTCCTGTGCGGAGACTGCAAGTGTAACAAAAAACACTACCAATAAAGCAAATAGGATAGTAAGCGGAAATTTGTGTTTCATGGTGACCTCCAATAAACAGGTCAAAGCGAGTAGCGTGTACTATCTTCAGTATACAACATCTACCCAGTATGAATCAGTGTTTTACGTATAGCCGCTCATCAGTCCAGCTAACCTATCCCTTGACATAGGACAGTTGTTCGCAGATGCGACCATCCTTGACCTGGAAAATATCCACTCCGCGAACGTGTCCCTTGTCCCCGGCCGTATCCTCCCAACTGTAACTCCAGCGCATAACGCAGCGTTTGTCAAAACCAAAAATCTCCTCGATCTCGATATTGGCATGGGGCGATTCGCGAAAAAATTCTTGCCAGAACTGAGTTACAGCTTTTTTTCCTGAGTACACTGTGCCATCTGGGGGCGGCATGGTGTTTTCGAAGGTGCAGTCGTCGCTCACAAGCCCCATCATCCCTGCGACATCATGATGGTTGAAGGCCTGATTGAACTCCAGGACGATGCGTATAGCTGATTCTATTCGTGACATGCGGGTTGGGTTCATATAGATAGCACCTCCTCCAAGGAAGGCCAATAGGTTGTATTTGATTAAATTTAGTAAAACGGTTTGCGAAAAGTATATCAATCTACTGTGAAACGTTAATTATCAGCGATGCTCAATACCACCTGACTTCCAAATACACGAATTGAGAACCATACTCCTGAAACTAACAATACGATACCCAACATATCAAACCAGAGAGGTTGCAATACTGTTTGTGAGGCGTATTCAACCGTATAGCCTTGGATACTGAGTTTCAATATTCGAGAAACCAATAAGGGCATAAAGTTATTCAGGGCGTGCCCAATAATACAAATAGTTAAATTACGCGTCATGATAAACCACCAGGCAAATACAACCCCAAAAATAAAAGCACCGATAAATTGCCATGGATTAAAGTGAAAAATACTAAAAAGTAATGCAGAAAAAATGATTGCTTTTATGGCTCCGTATCTATTAAGATAGCCCTGGAATATTAATCCACGAAACATAAGCTCTTCTGATAATGAAGCGACAATGACAATCGTAAAAAAGGTACCCCAAAAACTGGTACTACCTGCGAACATATTGATAAAAAATTCAATAATCTCCTCTGGCATCGGAACGATCATTCGAAAGAGATTATCTACGTCTGATAATACAATGCTCAAGCCAATTGTGGTTAACAATATTGGCAATAGATAAATTAATTTGATAGGTTTGATTGGGTACAGTTGCTTAGCCGGGGTTTTATTTATTATCTTGCCAAGTAGCAAAATGAGCCCTATTGAAAGTAAATTTATAATACCTTGTGAAACTGGGTGTCTTATTAAATTACTCCCAAGAACAGAATCAATAATAAAAAAGGGCACAAAGAATAGCGCTTGGAGTATTACAAATAATACGAGTAATAAAAATGAATGACCAATACCTGGATATGCTTTTTTTTCAACCATTTGTTTTCCTTTTGAATTGAACTGGCAAATTAAGTTTAGAATACCCTCATTTACAAGGGGTATATTTATCCAAATGCTGTGTTAGGCGGTTCACGGTGAGACTTTGCATTATCTAAATTATCACCAGTTCAGCACTCCCAAATATTCCTCCCATGGACCACAATCGTTTTTATATCGTTGCGCCATCTCTTTTGCGATTTGCGAAATATGATCCAGATCGTGTACGACCCATGTTGATATAAGTTGGCGTAAGTTGACGATCCCTAGCTCAGGATGTTTCCCTTGTTGCTTATAATCATCTGGCTGCAATTCAAATCCCCTCAGAATACCAAGATTCATTGTGCGCAATTGACCGAACTCTTCAAGAAGGTCCACTAGCGTTTTTCCTTTGCTCTCTTCAAATTGCGCAAAGCGGTTGAAAGATTCAAACTCTTTGGCCCCTTCTCGTTGCAAAATGACTTTTGCCCTTGGAATCCAATCAGTTTTTTCTCCATGGATAAAATGACCAACGATATCAAAGGCGCTCCAATTTTCTCCATCGCTTTTATAATGCGACCAGTCATCTGGTAGATTTCCCAACCACTCTTTCAAAAGAGCTGGGGTTTTACTCAGAATTTCAACAGCAAGTTCTAAATCAATTTGATTCATTTTCTTTCCTTTTGATCATCAAAAATCAATTGGGAAATTATAAGGCATTTGCTCTCATCCCTAATAAAATCATTGATCCCCAAAACTTCCATGGAGCGCATTAACCAGCTTTATGAACGCCCTAAGGGTTTGAGTGATCATTTGCGGGTGACCGCGAAAGGACTTATCCTTTTCGGCGGCATCCTGTCTGCGCGCAACGATGCGGTTATGAGCGTTGATCTCGAATTGCGCGGCCGGGATGCGCAACGCTTCGGATACGAATTTGACCATTGGTTCGCGCGTAGGGCTGCCATTTCCGCTGTATTGATCGTCAACACGCATGCGAAGTAATTGCTCCTCACTATTTTTTGTGAATCCGGATTCGTTCAAGGATTTCAAGATCAAGGCCATTTGTTCGGGGCAGCTTTCTCCATTCCGGGTGCCTAATTCAAGCCCGGCTTTGTGTTTGGCCCACATACCGTGTAGATCAATCACAAAACGAATCTGGCTCGCTGCGCAAATTTGGCGCACCATTTTCTTGTAGGGTGCATCCCTGGCGACATTGGGATCGGTCTTCGATTTCCGGCGTGCATATATATAGTGCGCACCGGTTTCTTCCCCCATCAGTTGGGCAAAAGCGGCCGTATATTCATCCTCGCCTTTGTATTTTCCATTGCGCGTATGGGCGGCCCCATGCGGTGCAGAGATCAGGATCGGGATGCTTCCACCGAGGTATGCAAATTCAGGTTCCCCCTCGGCAGCATATTCCTGGTAGCGCACGTCCGCTTCCAGGGTTGTTAATCTTTCCAGTAGTTCATGTTTTTCTATCTTCGTTTTCCAGGGCATGACTGGTGGCAAGTATAAACCCTATCGAAGTGTTTCAGTACCTCGTTAATCCAGCCCTCTCCAATCCCCCATTTCAATGTTTGGAAATGGGGGTCGCAGTGCCCTTATTCCTCGATCATTTTTTCACAAACCAGGGTGTTGTCGTCGCTATCTAACATGTGGATATCACCGTGGCCTTGAGCGACACAATAATCGTAACAGGCCTGGGCGGCAGCGTGAGTGTCGAAGTCGGCGCAGTCGAATTCGTTTCCACTGCAGGGGCAAACCTCAGTATCTGATGGATCAGATGCGTTTCCAGTGGGCTGAGCCGTGACGGTTCTCAGTACACCCCAAAAGCCAAGTTTGGCGGCGGAGGCATTCTGTTCCGCGATCTCGAAGGTCGCGAGGCAAGCTTCGTCGGGTGGTAAGGAGGCGCTGTTGGCGTATCCCTGGGCAATCAGTTCGTAGTTGACGAAGACCGTCCCTACCAGCACGTAGCGCAGCAGGCGATCATCTTGGTCCTTTTTTGAAACGTCTTTGATCAGGGTGACTGATTTGCCATTGACCAGTTCGGTGTTTTTTGCAGTTGCTTCTGCGCCATAGTATTCGATCTCGTCCGTGTTTTCAGGGGCGTCCATGCCAATATAGCGTACGGTATAGATTTCCCCATCTTGATCAAGCACTACTTTGATGGTGTCACCGTCGATCACTTCGACTGCCCTACCGGCCTGGAGCTCGTTGTTAGGGATGCAATCGCTTGGTGCACCCGGGAGGAGTTGGGGAGTGTCTGTTGGCAGAGGGATGGGTGTTTCGGTTGGCGGTTCAGTGGGAGGAATATCAGGTGTGGCGCTGAGTGCCATCAGGGCTTCGAGATTTTGAGCAATTTTGGTCTCGAGCGCGGCGGTACCGTCCGTACCGGGGATTTCCGCCGCATCAAGCGCGGGTATAGTGGGTAACTCGCAGGCCAATGTAGCCAGTAGTAATACAATCAGGGCAAGTATGAGTTTTCGCATGAGTCTCTTCCACTTAAGTTGGGACAAAAGATCGGACATTCTTTCCAAAGACGAGTTCTGAGAA
>CAZCPP010000186.1:0-7988 GCA_964500655.1 uncultured Anaerolineaceae bacterium
CATTAAATTGCATAGCCTCTATCCAACAATTGATGTTTGCTAAGCTACTAGATTATTTACGCGAAACCGTAACCATCAACAAACCAAGTTACTCTTCGTCGAAGATTGCCTGTAGTTCTGTTACCAGTGTATCCATCTCAGCATCAATATCCAGGCCAGATTCAGATAAGATCAAATTGTGGAAAGTCCACAAATGGTCGAAGGCCTTCGAGTAATTTGACATATTTGCTTCACTGCTCGGCTTATCAGGGTACTGGAGCCCATCAATTGCAACTTGCCAGTCAACGCCCTGGGTGAATTGCTCGTTCAAACCCTCAAAGAAAGCATCTTGTTGGAGTGCGCGGGCAGGCATACCACCATAAACCTGCAAAAAATCAGGAGCAGCCTCACCGGTCATCCAAACAACCACTTCAACAGCTTCATTCGGATTTTTTGAAGATGCTAGGATGCGGAAGGTGTCAGCGTGCAGCTTGGAGGTCAGTTCGCCATTGTATGAAGGAACTGCGGCAGCATCCCAATTAGTAGCAACGCCTTCTACACAGCATGTGTACCAAAGGTGACTATGGCTCATGGCTACATTGCCGGAGTCGAATGTGTTGTCCTGTCCTAAGAGGTCACTTACTTCATAAGTACGGTTAGGGTAGAAGTATTTCTCGTGAGCACCTTCGTAGTACCAGGTTATACAATCACGCCATGCATCCGAAAGATAAGCTATGCCGTCAGCATCTACAACATTGTCGGCGCCAAAGAGAGCGGCGCAGTCTGTTTTGATACCATCGGACCAAACAGTATGGTAACCGAATTGTACGATATTCTCTGGATCAAATTCTGGGCTGTTGGCATCATTTCCATTGGAATCTACGGTCAATTGCAGAGCTAATTCTTCCATCTTAGCAATGTCCCAAGGTTCTCCATCTGCATAATCAGCGCCCCACTCGTGCGGCGGGTATTCCAGTCCGGCTTCATCGAATAGGTCTTTGTTGTAGAAAATGTAGGAAGGATAAACCGCGAAGGGGATACCAACCAAACCTTCTTGCAACCGATAAGCATCAACCGAAGCATCTGAGAAATCGGTCCAATCAAAGTTCATTTCGGTGAGATAGGGTTCCATATCGAGGAACAAACCTTCAAATGGATTTACACCACTCCAGCCAACGGGTCCGACGATATCCGGCGGGTTGCCGCCTGCAATCTGAGTGCTTAACACATCAGGGGCCTGC
Organism: uncultured Anaerolineaceae bacterium; assembly: GCA_964500655.1. Taxonomy (GTDB): domain Bacteria; phylum Chloroflexota; class Anaerolineae; order Anaerolineales; family Villigracilaceae; genus JAABUE01. The sequence continues at coordinate 1,221 of CAZCPP010000186.1, forward strand.
TCGTAGTCAACATATTCAACTACGAGTTCAATGCGGTCCTGTGATGCATTGAATTGTTCAACTAACGCATCCTGACCAGGGATGTTCTCGGGCTCGGAACCCGCACCTAGGCCGACAAACCAGCGAATGGTGATTTTATCTTCATCGGTAGGTTCGTCTGCAACTGGTTCTTCAGTCGGATCTGGAGCAGTGGTATCATCCGCAGGGGCTGCACTGTCAGCAGCAGGGGGAGTTGGTGTAGATGATGCACATGCTGTCATAACCAAGCTTGCAATGACTAACAATGCGATCAGATATAGAATTGCTTTTTTCATTATTTCTCGCTCCTTTTAGTATAGTGAGTGAAATTTTCATATCTTGTAACTTTTTCTATTTGCTAAACGTGCCACCTCCTTATTCATCTTGCGGTGTCTTGCCGATCAGTTCTGATTGAGATACAATTCAACTAGGCACTCTGGGATCAACAAGCACTATTTACACTCGATTTTTCGAGTAATAGCGTTTTCTCATTGTGCTGTCCCTCAAGGAGATACCGCTTTCCGCAAGTTAGCCGGTATCTCCTATTTTGTGACTAATCACAACCGCATGATCGGCGAATCACCAATTCTGTCTCTACCTCGATAATCGGTTCTGCTGATCCAGTTCGGATCAAGCTCAAAAGTTGTCGCATTGCGATGCGACCAAGTTCTTCAATTGGAATAGCCACGGTCGTAAGGGGTGGAGAAAGATATCGTACAACCTCCACATCGTCAAAACCTACCACTGCAACATCTTCCGGTACTCTCACGCCTGCCTGATTCAAAGCACTCAGAGCACCAATCGCTGAGATGTCATCACAGGCAAATATTGCATCAAACTCAACATCTTGCTGCAACCATAGATTGACTGCTTCTTGAGACTCTCGTTTTTGGAAATGACCTTGTGCTTTTAGCTTTGGATCGAACTGAATATTATGCGAATCAAGTGATTCGCGAAAACCCATTTCACGTAATATCGCATCTTCGTGTTCTTCTATGCCGGCAAGAAAAGCTATGCGTTTATATCCATGCACTTCGATGAGATGATCAACCATTTTACGCGCGCTATTCTTGTTTTCAACCGTCACCGATGGGATCTCCACTCCTGGTGGAGATGTCCGCTGCACTAAAACAACAGGAAAATTTCTAGAATGCTGTCGAAGTAATTCGGCATCCGAAATACTAGCCGGAAATGCCAAAATGCCATCAGTATAATTATCACCCAGGGTAAAGGGGATGACTTCCTGGGGTGCCATCTCATCCATAGCTACACTGATTAGTAAGTTATATTTATTTTTTCGCGCTTCATCTTCCACCCCGGCGATCATTATCGGATAGAAATCTGTCCCAATCTCAGCTATCATTAAACCGATTGTGTTTGTTTTACGCCCGGCTAAGGTACGTGCAGCGGTTTGTGGACGGTATTCCAACTCCACAATCGCAGTTTTTACTTTTTCTTCTAACTCTGGGGAAACAGGTGCAGATTGATTGATTACTCGGCTAACTGTAGAAATTGAAACCCCCGCCCAATTGGCTACATCCGATATTGTCTTATTTGAATGCGGTCTCGTTCCGGTCTCGTTCATAAAATTGTGTTATAAACTTCGATTTTCTGAAAGCGCTTTCGAAAGCGCTTTCATTTTACATCAAATGCCATATCCCTGTCAAGTTTTCTGTCTAGCTATCGTAAATTAAGTCAATATGGTAGCGAAAGAACGAAGCTAAATTCAAGGGGTTGAGTAACCCCTGATTATATTTTATTAGAAAATCACTTGCAACACCCTAAAATGAATGATATTAATTAAGAACGAAACCAGCCGGGATTTCAACACGTTATTATCCTGGCTAATTGCTCCAGGATAATTGGAGCATTATACATTCAGGAGATAAGTATGACTGACAAGAAACCAAGCAAACAAAATGAGGAAGGAAAATCCTTTTCTTTCAAAGCTGAGACGAAACAATTGCTCAATATTCTAATCCACTCCCTGTATAAAGATCGGGAAGTATTTTTGAGGGAATTGATTTCGAATGCTTCAGATGCACTCAACCGAATCCGTTTTGAAATGCTGACGAATAAGGATGTACTAGATCCAAAGGCGGAGCTATGCATCCGTATCAATGCAGATAAAGATACCCGCACCCTGACCATTAAGGATACAGGTATCGGTATGACCAAAGATGAGATTATTGAGAATCTCGGCACCATAGCCCAATCAGGGGCGCGCAACTTTGTCGAAGCAACTAAGGATAAAAAATTGGACCTGACTCAAGTGATCGGGCAGTTTGGCGTGGGATTTTATTCTGTTTTCATGGTAGCAGAATGGGTGCGGATCACATCAAGATCCTATAAACCTCGGGCTAAGGCGGTTAAATGGTACGCAACCGGTGAGGATAATTTTCAAGTCAGTCCGGCAGAGATGAAGGACCGCGGCACGAAAATCGAAATCAAACTAAAGGAAGATACGGCTGAATTCGCTGAGGAATACCGACTGAAAAACGTCATCCACAAACACTCAAACTATGTTGGTTTTCCAATTTTCGTTGGTGATGATGAAAAACAGGTTAACAAGCAGACTTCGATCTGGCGTAAACCCAAATCAGATATCGCTGAAGACCAGTATAAGGAGTTTTACCGTCAAGCGACTCTGGATTTTGAAGATCCACTTCTCTCCCTGCATACCATGACAGATGCGCCTGTGCAGCTATACGCTCTGTTGTACATTCCGAGCAAAGGCGAACGCGGAGTGTTATCCCTGAGAAAAGAAGACGGACTGAAGCTATATTCTCGCAACATATTAATTGACGAGTACAACAAGGACTTGTTACCCGAATACCTTCGCTTTGTACAGGGTGTGGTTGATTCAGAGGATTTGCCACTCAACGTCTCACGCGAAACAGTTCAATCGGTCGGGTTGATGCCACGCTTGAAAAAGGTGGTTACCGGTCAAGTGATGAAGGAACTTGAGAATCTTGCCAAAAAGGACAAAGAAAAGTATGAAACTTTTTGGCGAGAATTCGGTGTTTACCTCAAACAGGGTATCGCCGCCGATCCTGTCGAGGTCGATAATACCCAGCCGTTGTTGCGGTTTAATTCTACGTTGCATCCCGAAACCTGGTTGTCACTTGAAGAATATGTAGAACGAATGCAAGCCGGACAAAAGAAAATCTATTACATAGTTGGGGATGACCCGGGATCAATTATGCACAGTCCGCACCTGGATTATTTCAAAGAGCAAAAACTTGAGGTGCTGTTATTTACAGATCCAATGGATTCATTCATGTTGATGGGGTTGCGGAAATACAAGGACTTCGAGCTTGAGAATGTTGCTAAGTCTGAAGTCGAAACGGACAAAAAAACCAAAAAAGATGAGGCGCAGGAAATCTCCGAAACTGATTTCAACTCCTTAATCGAATCATTCAAGATAATACTTGGAGAACGTATCATTGATGTACGTCCCAGCAACAGGCTTTCTCAATCTGTTGCCCGCCTTGTGGATCCCGAAGGCAGCCCAAACCCTGAAATGCAACGTGTCTATAAATACCTTGGAAAAGAATATGAAGTTCCAAAAAAAATATTAGAGTTGAATCCCTCCCATTCCATCTTGAAAAATTTGATTTCGATAAAAACCGAGAATGAGTTGCAGAAATTGATCGTGGAACAGATTTACGATAGCGCCTTGCTAATTGAAGGATTGCATCCCGATCCGTCCAGTATGGCGCCCAGGGTTCAACAGATTATCGAAGCAGCTCTCTCCAAAGAAGCTGGTTCTGCCAAGAGTGATAAGCAAGCATAGGAAAATGTCTTTAAATTTCAACTTGTATATTGGGAACTTTTCTTTCTTCAAACCCTTTTGGAATTTCTGCGTACACTCCGCGCATTTCCTCTGGCAGTTCAGCTGCCATACTGAACATCAACCGGTCGGTGAATGCGAGCGGTGTTTCACCGGGATTCGGTAACAATGGCGGGAGCAGTTTTACAGTCACATTAGTACGCCGCGGGAAACCTTTGAAAAATTGATCTGTCCCGATCAAAACCATGGGCACAATCGGGCTTTTTGCGTCAATCGCCATGCGGGCCGTCCCCGTCTTGGCAACGCCTAATCCCCGGCCTTTATTACGGGTCCCCTCAGGGAACATCCCAAGAGTCTGTCCATGCTCTAACACTTTCCGAGCGTGTCGCGTTGCCCAATCATCCTTCTCGCCCCGATAAACTGGGAAAGCACCCAGGTTACGCAGAGCTACATCCATAAGTGGGAATTTGAATAACTCGGCTTTGGCCATATAGAAGATGGGGCGCGGTAAACTCAACTGCATCGGAAAAACATCAAAAGTGGTGACATGGTTGCAGGCAATCACTACCGGGCCATCAGACGGGAAATTCTCAAGCCCTTTCACGTTCATCTTCATGAGCATGTGGAAAGTCAGTCTTAAAAATGCGACAAATAGCTTACGAAAAGGTGTCGCATAAAATGTAAAACTTTTGCGATTTCGGGAGTCAAATTCGTGGAGCTTGGGTTGGGCCATGCAACCTCTTTGAATAATGAAAGTGGATTATACTTGTCCCGCATCAACTTTTAAATGGAGCGGGACTTGTGCCGCAACAAAAACATCTAACAAGAAGGTGCGGCGTAAAGCATGACGTCTTCATTGAAATTAACCCCTGGAGTTGAAAATGGACACTATTATTGAAGGAATTTCTGCCTTAGAAATTTTAGATTCGCGCGGGAACCCGACTGTTGAAGTAAATGTCGTTCTGGCAGACGGATCGTGGGGGCGTGCAGCCGTACCGTCAGGCGCTTCGACCGGAACGCACGAAGCCCTGGAGCTGCGTGACGGGGACAAGCAACGTTATCTCGGCAAGGGCGTGATTCAGGCAGTAGCTAATATCAATGGACCAATATCGGAGGCTTTTTTTGGCTGGGATGCCAGCGATCAGAAGGCAATCGACATGGAGTTGCTAGCATTGGATGGTACACCGAATAAATCCAAGCTGGGAGCAAACGCGATTTTAGGCGTCAGCCTGGCTGTCGCAAAGGCGGCAGCAAATTCACTCGGCTTACCGCTATATCGGTATTTAGGCGGGGTGTATGCGCACGTACTACCTGTCCCAATGATGAATATATTAAATGGAGGTGCACACACAGGGTGGCAATCGACAGATGCCCAGGAATTCATGGTCATGCCTTTTGGGGCGCCCACCTACTCTGAAGGCTTGCGCTGGGGTGCAGAGATATACCATGTATTAAAATCCGTGCTCAAGGAAAAGGGATACGCCACTCTGGTTGGAGACGAAGGCGGATATGCACCCGCATTAAAAGCGAACAACGAGGCCGTTGAGGTCATTCTTGAAGCCATTGCAAAGGCCGGCTTCAAGTCTGGGCGCGGTGAAGAAGTGGCTATCGCGCTCGACCCGGCTGCATCCGAATTTTACGAAGAGAAAACCAAAACTTACAACCTCCGAACAGAAGGCAAGCAGCTTAACGGCGCAGAAATGGTCGAGTTCTGGGCCAAATGGGTGGAAGATTATCCGATTGTCTCAATTGAAGATGGCCTGGCACAGGATGACTGGGATACTTGGAAACTGATGACAGATAAGTTGGGCGATAAAGTTCAAATTATGGGCGACGACCTGCTGGTGACGAACCCCGAGCGCATCCGGCGCGCCATCGAAGAAGCTACCGTTAACTCTGCCTTGATCAAACTCAATCAGATCGGCTCACTAACCGAAACACTTGAAGCGGTTGAGTTGTGTCACCGTACCGGATGGACGGCTATCGTTTCCCACCGCTCCGGCGAGACCGAAGATGCTACGATTGCAGACCTGGCTGTAGCGCTTAACACCGGTCAGATCAAGATTGGCGCACCCGCCCGCTCGGATCGGGTGTCAAAATACAATCAGTTGTTGCGCATCGAAGCCGAGTTAGGGGAAACAGCTCGTTATGCCGGATGGGATGCGTTGAAGGCTTCGGAACCAAATTAATATTTTCCTCGTCTATTAAAAAGCTGACTGAGAATGTGACCTTGAATTTGTTCCTTTGGAGGCTCTTCATGAATATAAAGATGTATAAAAAAATCCTTATACTATTGATATTCTTGATTGCTTTCACCATTATATTATCAGCCTGTGGCGCTGCTGCACCTGAGGAACCTGCTGAACCGGCCGAGCCGGCGGAACCAGCTCCAGAACCAGCCGAGCCTGCAGCGCCAGAAGAACCATTTGAACCCGGTCAGCCAGGTGAACAATTCCCGGTTCAATACGGCCAGGATTCCCGCACTGAGCTATTTCTGCACCCAGATCTACAGTTGCAAGAAATGGCTGCCTCGGTGGCTGTATTCGTTCATAAAAGTCAAGTAGAAATCTCTAACAATGCAGTTACGCTTAATGGATTCACTCTCAGTGAAATGAGCGAACAAGGCTGGCTGGTGAGGGATTCAAACGCACCGATGTGTACTGGTGAGCTGTTTGCTTCTCAGATCGCACCAGGCTTTTGTACGGGGTTTCTGGTGGAAGGAGACATTCTCGTGACCGCAGGGCATTGCTTTGATAAAGTCCCCTGCGCCGACACGAGCATCATCTTTGACTTTCATATGGATACCCCCACTTCACTGGCGCCACTTTCTACAGAAAACCTATTTCAATGTGAAGAAGTAATCGCTCAAAAGTCACCGGATTCGGATGATCAAAACATAGAATGAACTAAGCGCTTCGCGCAGAAAGACTTGCGTCCAGGGGTGATCTAGACAGCAT
>CAZCPP010000187.1:0-7981 GCA_964500655.1 uncultured Anaerolineaceae bacterium
AATTTCATTCGACATACAAAGCTATCGACTTCCAGTCGATAGTAGTTTACATGAATAAAAAGATTTCCCGGCGCGATTTTCTCAAATTAGCTGGTGCAGCCACGGCCACTGGGTCGGTATTGACCGGCTGCGGACCGGTTTCCCGTTATGTGGTTCGTGAACCATATATGCAAATGTCGGAATACACTTTCAACGGTGAAAGCACGTATTTTGCCACAACCTGTCGGGAGTGCGCGGCGGGTTGCGGATTGGTGGTTCGTACTTATCAAGGACGAGCGATTAAAGCCGAAGGTAATAGTCATAACCCAGTCAATTTGGGTAAAACCTGTGCGCGTGGTCAGGCTACCTTACAAGGATTATATAATCCTGATCGGGTTACAGATCCGGTTAAGCAGGGACGTCAAGTACGGGGTCTTTCCGATGAGGTTATGTCCTGGGATGATGCGATTCAATCGGTAGGTGAGGTATTAAAGGATACCGCTCCGTCAGCGATCGCTTTCTTGATGGGGATGGCCCCCGACCATCTCTGCGATTTGGTCACCGATTTAACTGTGGCCATCGGTGCGCCTAAGCTCATCCGCTATGGGGCTTTGAGTGCCTTTGAAGCACGTGCCACGCTGTCTAAGGCAGCGCAGAATATGCTCGGGCAGGAGGGTATGCCCTTCTTTGACCTGGCGAACGCAGATCTAACATTTTCTTTTGGTGCAAATTTTCTCGAAACCTGGCTTTCACCTGTAGCATATACGCGTGGATATTCAAAAATGCGCAAAGGGGAAAAACGTGGATACCTGGTACATTTTGAACCGCGTATGTCACAGACGGCAGCCAAGGCAGATGAATGGATCCCGGTTCGCCCGGGAACAGAAGGCCAGGTTGCGCTAGCAATCGGTCGACTCGTGGCTGAATCTACACTACCGACCCTGCCCCGTGCTTTTGTCAATGTAGATGTAACGGCTGTATCTAAGGTATCCGGCGTTTCGGAGGAAACATTAACACACCTGGCAGAGATCTTTGCCAAAGCCGAACGTCCGCTGGCAATCCCTGGTGGGAGTGCACTTGGCCAGAGCAACGGGTTGGGTGCTGCGGAAGCCGTTTTGGCCTTAGATGCGATGACAGGCAACTTCGGTCAGCCCGGTGGTGTTTACCTTTCGCCTGCCGCGCCCAACCAAGATGAATACCATCGCCCTGCGAATTTGCAGGAAACGTCTGCATTAATTGAAAAAATGAAGGCTGGAGAAATTAAAGCGCTATTCTTGCATAGCGTTAATCCGGCCTTTGAATTGCCAAACTCAATGGGTTTTGAAGAAGCTTTAAAGAATGTGCCTTTGGTGATTTCATTTGCGACTTTCCCGGATGAAACAGCAATCTTGGCTGATTACATCTTCCCTGATCATCATGGGTTGGAATCCTGGGGGTATCAACGTGTGGCAACCGGCGTAGACCAGTCCACACTTTCAGGCGCGCAACCGGTGGTAGCCCCATTCTACAATACACGCTCCACGGCTGATGTGTTGTTGGCGGCCTCCGCTGCCTCAGGAGGAAAATTGGCTGCCGCATTACCTTTCACGGACGAGGTTGAATTTATCCAATATAAATTATCGCCGTTGATTGAGAATAAGGATGCTAATTTCAATGCAGGGGAGATCAACGCTTTTACGGCCTATTTCCAACAATTCGGCGGTTGGTGGGCTAACGAAAAAGCGTTAGTAACTCCTGCGCCTAATACGTTGAATGAGGCCATGAATGTAGTTGCACCAGAATTCGAAGGTGAGGGAGAATTTATTCTGCACCCCTTCGTTTCCCCAGTATTAGGCGAAGCCGGAGCTAACAAACCCTGGCTGCAGGAAATCCCAGATCCAACGACAACTGTGATGTGGAATACCTGGGTCGAGATCAACCCTGAAATCGCACACGATCTCGGGATTGAAGATGATGATATTGTCAAAGTCATATCGGAGGCCGGAGAAATTGAGGCACCTGTTTATCGGTATCCTGCCATTCGTCCCGATACGATCGCGATTCCTTTCGGACAGGGTCATACAGCTTATGGGCGATATGCTCAGGGGCGCGGAGCCAATCCCTTAGATCTGGTCAGTCCGAATGTAAATGCTGCTGGTGATCTTGCTTTTGGGAGTATGAAAGTCAGGATTGAAAAGACAGGCAAGAAGCATGAACTTTCGCGTTTAGAGAGCAAACTGGGCGTTTATGGCGAAGGTTTGGAAGAGCATTAGGAGAGAGAAGTCATGAAACCTTTAGATTTAAACATGTTGGGCGCGAAAGGCGCTCTTGCAGAAGAGGCGGAGGGCAAATGGGGTATGGTCATCGATCAGGACCTATGCACGGGTTGTCAGGCCTGTGTGGCAGCCTGCGCAATGGAAAACAATATCACCTTCGTGGGTGAGGAAGACGCTAGTTATGGCCGTTCCATGCACTGGATACGCATTGAGCGCTTTTGGGAAGGCGAGTATCCCGAAGTCAAAATGACACCATTCCAACCAATGCTGTGCCAGCAATGTGGGCATGCCCCTTGCGAACCAGTTTGCCCGGCATATGCAACAGTTCATAGCCAGTCACAAGAATTGAATTTGCAGGTGTATAACCGTTGTGTGGGTACCCGCTATTGTGCGAACAATTGCCCTTATCAAGTACGATCCTTCAACTGGCGCGATTACGAACGCCCCGAACCTTTGAACAACCAGTTCAATCCGGATGTGACTGTTCGTCAAAGAGGTGTGATGGAGAAGTGCACATTCTGCATCCAACGCATTCATCGCGCGGAAGATATCGCTAAAGCAGAAGGTCGCGAAGTAGTGGACGGTGAATTCGCTCCTGCCTGCGCTCAGGCCTGCCCGGCGGATGCGATTGTCTTTGGCCGCTTAGATGACCACGAAAGCAAGGTCAGCCAGTTGACGCGCCAAAAACAGGGCGCGAAACTTCTGGAAGAACTGGCTACACTGCCTCGCGTGACATATTTCAACGGAGAATAAAAATATGGCTTCTGATAAATCACACGAAGAACACGCACACGACGAAGCATATTTTCGCGAACAACACTTAATGCTCGATCCAAAACCCCGTGGCGAAATGAACGCCATGGTCATGGAAGCCATGCATCACACCACATGGAAGTTTTGGGTCGTATCTGTGTTACTTGCCATCGTGGTTGCTGTTGGCCTGTTTTATGCCTGGGGCTATATGATCGCTGAAGGCTTGGGGACTGCAGGTAACAATCGCCCATCGTACTGGGGTATCTTCATTGTCAACACTGTATTCTGGATTGGTATCAGCCATGCTGGGACGTTTATCTCGGCAATATTGCGTGTTTTCAAAGCTGAGTTTCGGCGTCCGTTTACCCGTGCTGCAGAACTGATGACCACTTTTGGCCTGGTTCAGGCTGGCTTCAGTATTTTCATGCACCTGGGTCGTGTCTGGTTGGCCTACTGGCTGATGCCTTACCCGAATCAGCGCATGATGTGGCCAAACTTGCATTCCCCACTGACCTGGGATTTGTTAGCCATCACCACTTACCTATTGGCCTCGACCATGTACTTGTTCCTGCCGCTAATCCCTGATCTGGCCATGGCGCGTGACCGCACTGAAGGTGGCTGGCGAAAGACCTTTTATCGTGTTCTGGCATTGGGCTTTCGCGGCACCGAAGGTGAATGGAAACATCTGCGTCATGCTATGAACATTTTCGCCTTCGCCATGATCCCGGTCATGTTCTCAGTGCACACCATCGTATCGTGGGACTTCGCGGTGGCAACTCGTCCCGGTTGGAACTCGACAATTTTTGGACCCTACTTTGTTGTTGGTGCGCTGCACTCCGGGATGGGCGCAGTAGTGATGGTGCTTGCCTTAGTGCGCGGCACGATGAAAAATATGAAGTACTTCATACGCCCCGAACATTTCGAGGCCATTGGGAAACTAATGCTCATTATCTCGATGACCTGGGCTTATTTTTTCTTCAATGATTTTATCGTTCAATGGTACGGTGGCGACAAATGGACAGAAACGCTGCTACACTATCACGAAGCTGGTCCGCTAGGCTGGATGTGGTTTCTGATGCTGATTGTCAACGTCGCCATCCCATGGACTGTGCTCTGGAATAAAAAATGGCGTTCCACCCCCTGGATAGTCTTTATTGTCGGTATGTTTATTAACGTGGGCATGTGGATCGAGCGTTATATCATTGTTCCCATCTCGCTTACTGTCAACCGCAATCCGTTTACCTGGAAATTGTATCAACCAGGTATTGAGATCCCGCTGGGTATTGGAACATTGGCCTTATTCATCTTGCTCTACATGCTGGCATCAAAATTAGTACCCCTGATTCCGGCCTGGGAAGTTCAGGAGGGGCAGATGGCTCACTCTCTCAAGAAGTATGGGCGCGAGACTGTTGTAACAGTCAGCGAACTGGAATAGGAGGCGAAGAATGACTGAAAACGTTTCCCTATTAGCGCTCTTTTCGGACCTGGAACCTGCTGCCGATGCGATGGACAAGCTGCGTGATTTTGGTATTTCCGAAGAGCAGATGAATGTTATTTCCAGTATTCCTCTCAATGAAGCTATGCTCGGACGAAAAGAACAACATTCTTACGTCCCCAAATTAGCTTTGGGTGGAGCAATCGCGGGTTTTCTAGCCGGCTCATTCTTGGCTTTTGTGACTCCGTACTGGTATCCGGTTCCCATCCAGGTGGGGCGCCAGGCCGTTATCCCTGGTCCACCCTCGGTCATTGTCCTGTTCGAAATGACCATGCTATTCATGCTGCTGACAACCTTCCTGGGTGTTTTTCTAGAAAGCTTTTTTCCAACTTATCGCCCGATGGAATATGTGCCAGAGATCAGCGATGGCAAAATTGCTATCTTCTTTGCCTGTCCAGAAGAGCAGAAAGATAGATTTATCAAAGCCATGAACGTGTTGGGTGCTGAGAAGGTTGAGATATCGGAGGCGAAGCAACTATGAGATTGATTAAACAAGTCGCCCTCGTAATTAGTGTGTTGGTGGTGCTTGGAGCGTTCATAATGATATTTAGCTATGACATCATCAAACTGGAGTGGGTGTCTTTCATGGAGCTTCAAGCCTCTTTTGATGCCCAGGAAGAACCGTTACCTGTCCCAGCACGTTCGATACCTGTGGAAGGTCCTGCATATATTCCAAATATGGGAGCGCCAGCAAATCCGGTCTCAGTCGATGAAGTTTCTCTCTCCCGTGGCGAAACACTGTATGCCATCAATTGCAGCATGTGCCATGGTGTGGTTGGGGGTGGAAACGGTCAGGTTGCAGCTTTGCTAGCGAACAAACCAGCCAACTTAACTCTGGATGTTACCCAAAACAAGAGCGACGGTGCATTGTTTCTGACCCTGACCAATGGCGTGACGGATCGTATGCCCCCCATGATCGAGAACCTGACCGTACGCGACCGTTGGGATGTAGTCAATTACATTCGCACGTTAACGCCGACGCAGTAGGGGAGGAGTAACGAAAAATGGATGACTTTCGCAAATTCATGTATAACGCACTGATCGCGTTTGTATTGCTTTTGGCTGTTTGGATAGGGATCGTATATATTTCTGCTTGTGGTTTTTCGTTAACTTGTCAACAAGGGCAACCTGTCGCGGCGCGCACTCCTGTCCCGACGTTGGCGGCAGCGACTTTGCCCGCACCTGATTTTTCGATTTCCGGCCTGACTATCTCGCGTTGTCGCATTGCCGCTGTGGATTTAATCGGTGCCTGGGTTTCTGCTGGTTATTCGGATACCGAAACGTTTACATTTACCAATGTCGATGGCGCTTCTTGTGAAGCGAATTTCACAGATGATGTGCAACAGTTGTTCTTGGAATCTAACTTGTGGTATCCAGGCTCGCTTTCCTGCGCGTCCTGTCATCAGTCAGATATGGCGGTCTCTTCAGCACAACTGGATCAGAGTACCTATGAAGGGATGCTGCTCGGCTCCCGCCGCGTTGACGGTGCCAAAGGCAACGACATCTTTGGTGGCGGCGTTTGGGAAGATTCCCTGTTGTATGAGAACTTATTTGTAAAGAAGTTCATGCCGCTGGGGCGCCCGCCTGAAGTCCCTTCCGAAGGTCCTATTGTTTTTGCTGGCATAGCTATTCAGGAAGAGGAGCAATAGGATTCAACTATTCTTTAAATTTTTTTATCACCCCGATTTTTTGAAAAATCGGGGTTTTTATAATAGTTGTAGGATTATCTACTTTACTTGGTCTTCGTCTTCTTCATTTGTTTTATCAGGCTCGCGTGTTAGTACATAAATCAGGACCAATCCCAAGCCAAAGAAAGTGGGAAGCAATCCAACTAACATCACCGGGCCGTCTGTGGGAAACAGTCCTACGATCAGTGCAAGCCCTATCGATGCAATAACGATTCCCCAGCGTAGAACATTCTTGCCGTTACTTTGAACTTTTGCAGGTCGTACCAGTCCCTTTTCGGCCAGTGCAAGTGTTTCGCGATAGTTTAGGTAGCGCATGAGGGCGATGAAGCCGAAGATGATGAGTGGAAATCCGAGACCAAAGATTGCAGGTATTGCGTCGTTCATTTTTTTTCTCCTATGGGTTGAGAATTGAGATTGTGATATTACCGCTGTTTGTGCTGGCGGTCAGACTGGTGCCTCCATCATTGATTGTGCCAATCAGTCGCCTTTCACTAAACTCTCCACTGAGAGTGATAGCAAAATCAGATTTGACTTTCCCGAATTCTGTTTCCAGGTCAACAGACAGACTGGTCTCACTTGGGATCATCAGGTGGATATTCCCGAATTCCGTTTCAAGAAAATGGGGCCCTGGGCCAAGTGAACCAGAATACTCAACTGAGCCACTGTTTGTATGCAAATCAAGCATGACGTTTTCACCATTAGAGACCTCGATATCGCCAAATTCAGTATGCGCTTTTACATTGCCACCTGCGTTAACAATACTTACTTTGCCGCTATTCGATTTCAGGTCATAAGAAGGTGCATCGACGTTAAGTAAGGTAACATCCCCAAATTCTGCCTCAACTGTTAGAGGCTTTTCTATGATCAAATCCGTCAATATGATTGCACCGCTGTTCACTTCGATGTTTAACATATCCGCATGTCCAGATTTAAATTGAATTCTCCCAAAATCGCTTGCCAGGCTAATATCTCCAGTTGCTTCAACATCTTCCAGTTTTAATTTGCCACTGTTGGTTTGTATATTGATATCTTTTGCTGTAGCCTGCATCAGGGTGATGGAACCGAACTCAGATTTTAGATCAATCACCCGATCATCAGCCTGGATCTGTTGAACTGTGACTTTGCCGCTGTTCGTATCCGCGATCAACCCGCCGCTTATCTCTTCTGCCTGAATGTCGCCGAAATTAGTGCTCAGTTCTGCATCACCACTTGTGCCCGTGAGACTTACATCGCCAACATCTGAATGCGTAATTATTGTGGTTTCTTCAGGGACAGTGACTGTGAATTCAACTGTATCTGGCCTTGCACTGATGGAAAACACACTTACTACGTTGATGGGTTCAACTCTTATTGTCACCGTATTACCATCTTGAGTAGCTACTACTTTTAATTCTTCGAGGGCAGCTTCCGCAGCGGATTGACTGTTTTCCCAGGCTGTTTTGTGTATATCGACAACTATTTTATTACCTGTTCCTGAGGTTATCTTGATATTTCCAGCATTGTTGCTGATGTCTAATCTTGCTGAGTCGTTGACCTCAAAAGTTTGCTCTTCATCGGATTCGGCTGAAATGATATCAGTTGAGAACACTTTCCAACGTACACCGCTTTGCTTAGCCTGGTCGATGCCTTGCCAAGAAAGATATATGATCGCTGTAAATAATGCGAGCAGGATTACAATAAGGATGCCGACAATCAACCATTTACTTTTCATACTTGTCTCCTTTCATACTTGTTTCATCTAAAATGCCTCTTACACTTAATATCTGATGTTACGCGGCTTTGAGCAGTTGGAGTTCATCATAAGCACTTCT
>CAZCPP010000188.1:0-7798 GCA_964500655.1 uncultured Anaerolineaceae bacterium
GGTGCCGCGAGCAATCAAAAAGTCCAGGACAGAACCGTTGAAGTCATCTGGCAGATCTTCGGGTTTGAGGAACTCTTCGGGTAGTGTGTCCTCCAAATAGGCCACCGGGCGCCCATCTGCGCGGATCACGCGTCGAACATTGGTCAGGCGAGAAGCCAAAGGGAGCTTAAGTCCATCCGCCATTTCCTGGTCGGCAAATACTCTGTCAATATGCAAATTGCTGACCGTGACATCCAGGTCCAAACGGCTTGCCATGGTCTCGAGACTCTCTAATACTTCCAACCCACTATCCAAAACAGATACCTGGCCAACCACAAAAGTTCCAGCCCCCTGACGGCGACGAATCATACCCTGCGCTTCGAATGAGCGCATGGCTTCTCGCAATGTAGCGCGCGAGACGCCCATATTCTTTGCCAGTTGCGGCTCGGAAGGCAAACGCTCCCCGGCCGGGGTGTTTGAAATTAATACAGCAAGTTCAGATTGCAAACGTTGAAAAGGAAATTTAGACATATTTACTCCACCACCGGAATTAACTCAAAATTGTTGACATTTACCAAACCCATATCCGAGATGCGTAACTCAGGAATGACTGCCAGCGTAAGCAAACTCAACTGCATATTCGGGTTATTGAGTGTGCACCCACAGGCTTGGAACCCCTCTAAGACTGTAGCGGCCTTTTTTGCAACCATATCCGCTCGTTCAGTAGACATCAGGCCCGCAATCTGCAAATCTACTTGCCCGATAACCTGGCCACCTTTCATTACTACTTGACCACCACCGCTTTGAGCCAGGCTGTTAGCTGCTTCCGCCATATCGGCCTCGTCCGTACCAACTACGATCATGTTATGGCTATCATGCGCAACCGTGGAAGCGACGGCACACTTCTCAGTAAATCCAAACCCGCTGACCAAAGCGACTGTAACACTGCCCGTACCTTGATGCCGTTCCACTAGCGCGATCTTGGCAATATCTTTGCTCATGTCCACGTGAATTTTACCGTCATAGGTTTTGACAGGCATCTTCAAGTGACGTGTCGGAGCCTGATCCTCGATCACTCCAATGACATTTGCAGTCAGCTCACCGTCTTGCTCAACATCCGCTTTCAAGGTGAAATCATCTGCTTTCAGTGGTCTCTGCAAATTCACCGATTGCCGAGCCCATTCTGGAAACTCTACGCCGGGCAAATCCATTTTCCATTGGCCACCTTCAGCGATTAATTGTCCCTTGGCCACTACCAGATCAGCACGGAAATCCTGCAAATCCTTGACTAACACCACATCCGCCCAACGACCTGGGGCAATCATGCCCATTTCGCGTGTCAGACCAAAGTGTTCTGCAGTATTGATGGTCATCATCTGGATTGCGGTCATCGGCGGCAAACCAACCTCTATCGCGTGACGTAGCACACGGTCCATGTGTCCATTTTCGGTTAGTGTTTCAGCGTGGGAGTCATCCGTACACAGGATGAAGCGACGCGAATCCAATTTATGCTTGAGAATCGCATCCACTTGGTTTTCCACATCCAGCCAGCCGGAACCGTAACGGAGCATGGCCTTCATGCCCTGACGTACGCGGGCGATGGCATCCTCCAAATTTGTGCCTTCGTGATCGTCTTCCGCTCCCCCAGCGACATACCCGTGAAAGGGCAATCCCAGGTCGGGCGAAGCATAATGCCCACCGATGACTTTGCCAGCCGAGTGCGTAGCAGCCATCTCGGCCAGCATATCCTCGTCACCGTTGAATACACCTGAGTAATTCATCATCTCGCCTAATCCAATAATACCGTCCCAGGTCATGGCTTCAGCCACTTCGTCGGGACCGATGGAAGCGCCCGGCGTTTCTAATCCCGGCGCGGACGGCACACAAGAAGGCATCTGCACCCATACGTGGATGGGTTGCTGCTGGGCTTCGTCCACCATCAGTTTGACGCCTTTCAATCCAAACACATTGGCAATCTCATGCGGATCTACAAACAGTCCGGTGGAACCACGCGACGCAACCGCGCGTACGAATTCGGTCACGGTCACCATGCCCGACTCGATGTGCATGTGTCCATCCAAGAGACCGGGGACGAGGTAACGACCATCAGCCTCGATAACCTGAGTTTCTTTACCAATGCAATGCGAGGCATCTTCGCCCACATAAGCGATATGCCCATCTACAATAGCAATATCAATATCAGGGATGAATTCCCCGGATTGCACGCTGACCCACTGTCCCTTACGGATAATCATGTCTGCCGGCTTACGGCCCATGGCTACGTCAACAAGAGCGCGGGTAAGTGTAATTGAACTTGGCATAAAACTCTCCTGATTACTCAAGAACTTATGAAACTTTCTTTTTTAGGACAATAATCTTTTTGAGGCTTTGTTATGTTTCTCGATCAATTTCTGCTCATCGACCGTGACCACGCTTCCTTCACGGACCACTAATCTGCCACCGACTACGGTGTAATCCACACGGACAGGTTGACAGAAAACAACAGCCGCAACCGGGTCGTGCACGGCGCCACCAGCGTAGTCAATACGATTGAGATCGATAGCGAAGAAGTCGGCGCATTTACCAGGTTCGAGCGAGCCGATGTCAGTACGGCCTAGGACAGCTGCGCCTCCACGCGTGCCGAGATAAAGTGCTTCGCGAGCGGTCATAAGCTTGCGACCCGGATCGTTCGAAAGTGAGAAGCCAGTGATGCCTTCTTTTACTCTTGCCAACAACATAGCTTGACGTACTTCGGCCAGCAGGTGCGAGCCGTCGTTAGAGGCGGAACCGTCTACACCGAGACCGACGTTTACACCGGCAACGCGATATTCCTTGATGGGCGCGATGCCGGAAGCCAGGCGCATATTCGAGTTTGGACAATGCGCCACACCGCAGTTGTGTTTAGCAAAAACGCCAATCTCTTCATCGTTGACCCAGACAGCGTGCGCAAACCAGACGTCCTCGCCGACCCAATCGACTTCCTGCATGTAGCCGACCGGGCGGTGCCCGAACATGTCGAGGCAAAATTGTTCTTCGTCTTCGGTTTCGGCCAGATGGGTGTGCAAATGCACACCGTGTTCACGCGCCAGTGCCGCGGATTCGCGCATCAGGTCGGAGGTGACCGAGAAGGGTGAGCAGGGTGCTAAGACGATCTGCGTCATCGCGCCGGGCTCTGCATCATGATAGCTTTCGATCAAACGCTGAGAATCTTTCAAGATGTGTTCTTCGGTATCTACTACGCTATCGGGCGGCAAGCCGCCATTGCTTTCACCGAGGCTCATCGAGCCGCGCGAGGCCTGGAGACGGATTCCGATCTCTTTAGCGGCAGCAATTTCATCATCCAGTTTTGAACCGTTAGGGAACAAGTACAGGTGGTCGGAGGCAGTTGTGCATCCGGACAAAGCCAGTTCCGAGAGCGCGGTCTGCGTCGCAATAAAAATGTCTTCCGGCGTAAGGCGTGCCCAGATGGGATACAGGCTCTTGAGCCAGTTGAACAGGTTGGCATCCTGCGCCGGAGGAACGACGCGTGTGAGGGTCTGGTAGAAATGATGATGCGTATTGACCAGGCCAGGCAGCAGTACGTGACCGCTCAGGTCGAGAATTTCGTCGGCTTCTTCCGGTAATTCAGTAGAGGAGGCAACCTGCTCTATGAAGCCATCGCGGAGGTAAAGACTACCATCGGGAATCTCCCGCTGATGATCATCCATTGTAACAATGTATGCGTGCTTGATGAGAAGAGTAGACATAGCCTTGGTATGTAACGTACCTCGATAGGTTACTGCAAGCGAGCCAGACAAGTGTCTCTTTGACCAGTGAACTAAGCAACTATGAACCCGTTAAATTTGTCTGACAACTTGTCTATAGTGTAGCAAAAATCATGGAGAATGTCAATTATTCCGCATATAATTTCACCATCATTACATTGGAGTCATTATGAAAATTCTGGCCCTCGAAAAAGAAACACCAGATACAACCCCTGATCAATTCGCGCCGCATCTGAAAGCCGAAGCCGTTCGCGTCTGGGAGCTGTACCAAAGCGGCCACATCCGCGAAATCTATTTCCGTGGCGATCGCAAGGAAGCGGTTTTAATCCTGGAGTGCGCCGATGTGAAGGAAGCGAATCAATTGTTGGATAGCCTACCGTTGGTGCAGGCAAGGTTGATCGGTTTCAAGGTCATTCCGCTGATTCCATATCCCGGATTTGAGAGGTTATTCGGGGAGGAGTAAGCTTACCCCTAGGCAATGATTTATACGAAAAACGGGACAGCGATTTGCTGTCCCGTTTTTGTTTTATGTTACTGTAAGCTGTTTAGATTGCAACAACGTCTTCTGCTTGCAGGCCTTTTTGGCCCTGCACAACATTGAACTCTACGCGCTGGCCTTCTTCCAGATTGCGGTAACCGTCACCAACGATGGCGTTGAAATGTACAAACACATCATCGCCTTCCGCGCGCTCAATGAATCCGTAGCCTTTGCTACCATTGAACCATTTAACTGTGCCTTGTTCTTTTTCAGACATGATTTGGAACTCCTTTCTTGTAGATTTGCGAGGTCAAGCATGGGTTCCAAATCAAAAACTTACTCTTTGTATCAGAACTTCTGTTAATCAAGCGCCTAAGTGTACCCCACATTTCAAATTTATGTGTAAATCTTTTATTAGAATCACATCTGGTCAGTTTTCATATGCATCTCTACAATTCTTCAACAAGACACCGATCTCTTTCGATGCATCTGTAATTGATAATTCTTCAATAACAGCCCATTCCTGGCACAGCACGTCAAATATCATCCGCTTAAAATCTGCGAGTGGTCCAAAAATAGACTTACTCCAACCATAGGCCGTTAGATCTCTAACCACTTCGCATTGGGCAATAATCGTACCTTGTTTAATATGACCGATCAGATTGGGCATCAATCCGCGATCGGGCTTGAGAGGCTGCGGTGCAGATTGCAATACCCTACGGCACTTTTCAAGTTCGCTCTTCACACTCAACTTTCGCAACCCAGATGAAGACAAATCTATCGGTACCCACAGGGTGGTATCTGGAATTAAAACCACATAGTACGTGCGAGATTTATTTGGCTCAAATTGTTTCTCTTCCACGTCAGCCACATAACCAACTCCATGCTGCGGGTGCACAACTTTATCACCAATATCAAATTTCATATCCAAAATATCACCCGTTGTCATACACTCGCCTGCCATTTTTTAGTAAGGATTCTATCTCAAGCATGGCCTCTTCAGGAGGTATTTCTTCCACCGCAGCCCATTCCTGACACATCACATCCTGAGCCGTATTGAGAAAGGAAGCTATTGCTCCGCTGAGAGGTTTTTGCCAACTATGGGCAGTCAAATCGCGTACAACTTCACAGTGGGCTGTAAGCGTACCCTCTTTTAAATGATTACTAAGCTCTGTCTGACGTAAGCGCGGATCCTCATTTAGTGGTGCAGCAGGCGCCTTTAGCAAGCGACGGCAGTTTGCGATTTCGCTTTTCACTGTCAATTTTCGTATTCCAGAGATGGAATGATTCAAGGGAACCCATAATGTACTGCCCGGAAAGGAAATTTCATAATACGGGCGCTTCTCCCCCTGAACGAATTGCTTGATTGTTAAATTAGTCACTTTACCCAATCCATGTTGTGGGTGAATCACCCTATCACCAACTTTAAAGGGCAAATTTCCCATTATTCTCGGCATGGCCTTCTGTTTATTTTTGGATTTCGATTTTGCTGATGAAGCCTTCACGTATATCCAGCTCCTTGAAATGTATGCTCAAATTCAGTTAAAAAACCGTCAACCCAATAATAGGGGTTAACGGCGATGTGGGCACGCTTGACCTGTTATAAGTTCACTGATTATATCATAGCCATATGAATCAGATTTTGATGGTAAAATGATATTGTTGTAAGTAATTGGAACCGCATTTTCTATAAGAAGTCGTCGTCCTGATTATTGGATGATGGCTTTTTAATCCGGCATATCCGGAGAAAGTAGCATAAATTGAATGTAAAGTTATTTGTAGGTAACCTCCCTAAATCCATCACTCAAGAAGAACTCAGCACCCTGTTCACCCAAGCGGGGGAGGTTATCGTAACGGATATTGTCACTTATCGAAATAATGGCAAACCGAAAGGTTTGGCCTTTGTTACTATGAGTAATAAAAACGAAGCAGAAAAAGCCATCCACATGTTTAATGCGTCTTCCTTTAATGATATGACATTAAAAGTGAATATAGCGCAACCACCTTTCGAGTTGTAAATTCGCACACTAATTACGGACTGTCTACCTTGACAGTCCTGCACTCATCGGTTATCGTATCTCGTCTATTCATTTACTAGTTCAGCCGTCGTTGCCGCTGTTATCCTCTTGAGCTTCCGCTCAGTCCCCATTTGACATCTGCCTGACTTCTGAAGAAAAGGAACAACTGTGAATTTCAACCAGTTTAATCTGGATTCCCGCCTGCATACGGGCATAAAACACGCCGGTTACAATACGCCAACGCCGATCCAGGCGCAGGCTATCCCCGCGGCATTAAAAGGTCAAGACCTGATTGGTACCGCGCAGACCGGCACTGGTAAAACAGCCGCCTTCGTGCTGCCAATTTTACACAAACTCATTAATGGTCCTCGCAAACAAACGCGTGCCCTTATCGTTACACCTACCCGTGAGCTTGCCGAACAAATCAATCAAACCATCCGCATAATGTCCGCAGGAACGCATCTACGAAGTGTAAGTGTTTATGGTGGTGTTGGCGCGAATCCGCAAATTCAGGCCCTGCGTAAAGGCGTCGAGATCATTGTTGCCTGCCCTGGTCGTTTGCTAGATCTGTTTGCTCAAGGACACGCGCGGCTCAACCGAATTGAAGTATTAGTGCTCGACGAAGCCGATCGCATGTTTGATATGGGGTTTTTACCTGATGTGCGACGTATCATTAAAGCCGTGCCAAATCAACGCCAGACCATGTTGTTTTCAGCTACTTTTCCACGAGAAGTGGAACAATTAGCAAATCAATCGCTCAAGCAGCCACATCGCATCGCAGTTGGTATCAGCCGTCCGGCGCACACTGTCTCACACGCACTCTATCCAATATCCCAACATCTGAAGCGTAAGCTTTTATTGACATTACTCAAACAAACGGATACGGAATCGGTGCTGATCTTCACCCGCACAAAACATCGTGCGCGCCGTTTACAGCGCCAAATAAAAAACGCCGGCTATAAAGCCACCAGCTTGCATAGTGACCGCACTCAGGGGCAACGTCAAAAGGCACTAAATGGCTTCAAGAATGGACAGTTCCAAATCATGGTCGCTACCGACATTGCTGCTCGCGGTCTGGATGTTGAAAACATTTCACACGTCATCAATTTTGATATGCCTGACACTGCCGATGCTTACATCCATCGCATTGGCCGAACCGGTCGTGCAAAGCGAACTGGTGATGCATTTACGTTTGTCACTCCTGATGATGATGGCATGATTCGTCGGTTGGAAAAGATCATGGGGCAAAAACTAAAACGGAAAAACATTAAAGGTTTTGATTATACGACTCCCCCTCCGCCCCAGTCTGCTCAGGTACCACGCAAAGCGAAACGAATTTCGACATCATCTCCACGGAAAGTAAAACACCGTCAAATGCGTAAGCAGCATGCATAAGCAGGAAATGAGTTGATGATATGCTTTATAATTGATTTTAGTATGGGGACTATGTTTGAAACCTTCACATCTGAGTAGTTGCATTACCTTATAAAAAAACCTCGCCAACTGCTGGACTTTGCCCGTTTAGGTTGAATAACAGGCTGAATCGACAAGGGAAAAGA
>CAZCPP010000189.1:0-7723 GCA_964500655.1 uncultured Anaerolineaceae bacterium
TGAGAAGATGATTTCTAATATCAGGCCGATACCAAAAGTCCAGGCCATAAGCGGGATGTATTTGAACATTTCACGTTGAACACCGCTTCTGGATGTAAACGTGGTCGAGCCGGTGAAGTTCAAGGCGAAAAATGCTGTCGCCGGTATAACTGTCATGAATATGGCCAATATACTGCCGGCTTGATGCCACCAAAACGCCCCTGGACTGCCCAAAAATCCTGTTATGGCAAGCGGTATTGCGATCAAACCGCCTAGGATAAATCCTTTACTGCTAAAGTCCTGGGTCGGAATCCAAGGTAATAGGATGGGAAATAGCGATACGCCCACAAGATAAGCAATCAAAATCCCATAATTCAGCTTGATGGGGGTGAAGATCCCAAGGGCAGCGATAAGCGCAGTGATGATGAGAATTGGCAGTCCAAGATGGACGAGTTCCACCGGGATGAGAATCAGACGGTCTCGCAAGGGAAAACGGACGCGTCGCATCTCGGGGGTAACCTGCCCCGTTTCCAGGTACGCTGGCAAGTCCTCAGCCCTTACTGGTCCATACGCTACTTTGAATTTCGTCCGTTTTTTCACCTCGTGCGCAGCGACGCCGGGTGCGCCCAGTTGAGGGAGAATCAGCACCCGATGATCTATCACTTCGTGCAGGCGGGTTGATTCAATGCGATTGATCAACTCGTCGGTACCAAATGTTCCCTTTCCTGCAGCGCACCATACGTTTATGCCCTGGGTGTCCAAAACCAGGATATATCCATCCACACCGGTCAACGCAGAGCGGAGAGTATCGAAGCTCAGCGTGTAATTTGCGGTCACGAAGACGGGCGAGTCTGGGGTTGGATTACCAATTGCATATAGCCCGGGTTCAACACGATGTTCCGAGCGTTTAAATCCAACACGTGCGAGAAAATGATCCCATTGGTTAGCTGAGCTTAGGGAACTGGTTGTGGACCATATCTCGGATTGGATTGTTGTGTTTGCGATGCTGGCTGTCACTTGTAGCTCCTTGTCGATCTGGCAAAATCTCAAATAGATGAATGTCTATATATTAGGTCAAAATTAGAAGAATGCAGCGAATGCTGACATTCTTCCAGATTGTAACTATTCAGTTGTCTTTTTGACTGCTTCGGTTTTTTCTGTTTCAGGCGCAAACTTGATCATTATCTGGCCGCAACAAGAAGCGACGCGCTCCTGATTTAGAGAATAAAAGGATTGTTTGCCCTCCTCGCGCACATTTACCAAACCGGCCTCGCGTAGCAGAGCGAGATGATGGGATACAGTTGGTTGGGTTACGTTTAACTGCTCGACAATCTCGTTGACCGAGAGCCACTGGCAGCAGACCATCTTCATGATCTTCTGGCGGGTATCGTCAGCCAACGCTTTCGCAAAGATGACAGGATTTTCAGCGGTCATATTGATAACCTTCTATATGATATTATATAGATAATTGTCTATTTGTCAAGACTTCGATTACATTGCGAACTTTTCACCCACATAATTTGCACACAATCTGTTGACAACTACATTACGTCTCACCTTTATCATAGGCATAGGTTAATGGTTCAACCTAAATCTATTGCAGAAAGGAGTACGTAAACATGAATAAAAAATATGGATGGATGATCGGAGCGTTGGTAATTGCGCTGTTAGCGGTAGGTGTGTTTGGCGTTACAGCCGTGTATGCTGATGATAACGGACCAGGTAGTCCGTTTGGAAAGCGCGGTGGACGAGGCGGTTCAGGCGGTGGACGCGGCCTGCAAGGTGCGGGCCTCGAAGCTGTTGCCGAGGTGTTGAACATGAGCACTGACGAGCTAACCGCAGCGCTGGAAGGCGGCAAAACCATTCAAGAACTGGCTGACGAAACCGGTGTGGACATGCAAGCCATCAAGGATGCACTCAGCGTTGTCCGGGAAACCAATATGCGTGAACGCCTTGTCCAGGCTGTGGAAGAGGGCACTATGACGCAGGAAAAAGCTGATTGGTTGCTCGAAGGTCTCGACAAGGGCTTCCTGGGCGATGGCCCGGGATTTGGTTCCGGCCGCGGCGGATTTGGCCGCCCGGATGGCTTTCAGAAGCCAGGTAACCACCCTTCACCGGACGCAGGTATTTCACTCTAGCTGAAATTGAAGGTACAATGTTGAAAAACAGGAGCGCGAGAGCGCTCCTGTTTTATTTTTTCTGCCTTAAGTTTTTTGGACAAATTCCTGGAGAAATCCGGGGTCATAACCAAGAATTATCACAACTGTGAAGATATTTAAAGTGAATTATCTTGGTGTACGGGTTGTTGTCACCCAGGTCCCAAAAATCCCTGCTGCCAGGGCAGCGATCACAATAATCCCTACCCATAATCTGGACGATGATGCACTTGGCGGATCATTTTCGTTCTCACTTGGGTTCGTAGGACCTGGCTGGGCGGTTATGGTTGGAAAACTACTAGATGCCGTAGATGTAGCAGAATTAATAGCTGTAGGTGATGCCGGGGGAGTCGTTGTGGGCGGAGGCAGCTGTGTAGCGCCCCTTTGAACTAGTAGAATCTGTCCCTCATAAATCTCAGTGGATTCGTTTAAGCTGTTCCAGGCGCGAATCTTATCGATAGTCGTATTGTATGTTGTAGCGATGCTCCAGAGCGATTGCCCATATTGCACTTTGTGTATCACATCTCCATTGGGATGTGCGGTACTACGGACCACTGGAATGATGTATTGTGGCACGAGATTATCTGGATCATCAGAAAAATTACCTTGTGGGATAGCGGTGAGTATCTCGTAGGCATCTGTTTGCATTTCGCCACTGTTGGTCTGAAGGGCTGTTTCCAGCACGATATAGATCTGATCACTGACTGCGACTCCAGCGCCGATGTCGCTGCGATCCGGCGAGAGCATAGTATTGGTATGCGGAGCGTCGCCCAGCCAGAGCTCAACAGCCTGCTGTGCTGTGTTGGCCGCAACCCAATTCTCAGAGCGGTAACCATCCAGCGAGAGATCACCTGATAATGGATAGCCTAAGGAGATCAGCCATTGACCGAGTGTAAGCCCGTTTGGACGTGTGTGACCGGGCGCACCACCCGCAATCGCGTTGGCTTCCCAATACGCGATTTGCATAAGAACAGGATGTGTGTTTAACGGGAGTAAGCCATTCTCAATGCGCAGAGCATTGACCACCTCGATCACCTCCGCAGCCGTCGGCGGCTCCTGTGACTCTTGCACCAGGGGACGGGCAGATACACCCTTTGGTGGTAGCAAGTTAAGGGTTAGTGTGAGAAGCGCAAAGGCAAAAAAACACAACGAGCTTTTCCGCATGATATTCGCACGGTTAATCCACCGTTAATGTTTTGGATAGATTCCTTGGAAAATCTGGATCATATCCGCGCAAAACTGACATGTGATAAGAGAGCAATTGTAATGGCAAAACTGCTAGCAGCGCGCTCACATGCGGATTGGATTCGGGTAGTACTACCAATTCGTCGCAATTGGCGCGCAGGCGCCCATCCTCTGGACCAACCACGATCGTATGTGCACCCCGCACCTTGACTTCGTTGATCCCGCTGATGATCAAGGGAACATCTTCGGGACCAACCGCAAAAATGATCGGGAATCCCTGGCTGACGGCCGAAAGCGGCCCATGCTTGAACTCGGTCGAGAGCATACCCTCGCAGTGGGCGTAAGTGATTTCCTTTAGCTTCAACGCACCTTCTAGCGCAATCGGGAAACTGGCTCCGTACCCCAGGCAATACATATCATCCCATTCGTTTATCGATTCAGCAATGCCTTTGACTTGCGCTTCAACACTCTCGAGCGTTTCTTCCATCAATGCCGGGATCTCTTCCAAATCCTGGGTGCTTTTCCCGGCCAGCCGATAAGCCAGGTACAGAAATGCAATCACCTGGTTGGTAAAGGTCTTGGTGGCAGGCACGCTGATTTCGTACCCACAGCCCAGTGGCAGGCAGAATGAGGTGGCTTTCGTTAGGGTCGAACCGACCACGTTGGCCAATCCATAGGATTCCATGCCGCGCGCTTCGGCGGCTTCCAGCGCATTGAGCACGTCCTTGGTTTCGCCGGATTGACTGACGAAGATACCCACGTCCTCGTGCCCAACCGCCGGTGCGTATTGTGAGATGAATTGTGGCGCCAGAACCGGGATAGCCGCTCGCCCGGCGATCTGCGCCAGATAAACCGAGCCGGCCACTCCGGCATGGTAACTGGTACCGCATCCGATGAGATACAAATGGCGGGCGGATTTCATCTTATTAACGAGGGTCTCGACTTCGGATGAGCCATCCAGCAGGTGCAATAATTCGCCTGCCACCTGAGACTGCTCGTGGATCTCCTTGAGCATGAAATGTGGATAGCCGCCCTTTTGCACGGCGTCCATGCTTTCGGTGACTTCTTCAATTTCTCTCTCGATCAGCGTGCCGTCTTTAACTGAGCGTACTTCTACACGGTCGGCCCACAGGGTGACGATCTCTCCATCCAACGGGCGGATGATGGTGCGTGTGAGCGGCAAAATGGAAGGCAGATCCGATGAGACGCAGGTAAAACCTTCGCCGATACCGATTACCATCCCGGAACCTTTTTTGAAGGCGTACAGGCGGTCTTCGTTCACTCGTCCAATCACAAAAGTGTAGTCGCCTTCCAGGTCACCATAGGCCAGTCGGATGGCATCGATGAACTCGTAGCCACGGTTGATATAGCGCTCTACGGCATGGACGCAGGTTTCGCCATCATTTTCAGAGCGCACAGTCATGCCCTCATCGATGAATTGCTGGCGCAATTCGATGTTGTTGACCACATTGCCGTTATGTGCACCGACCAGGTTGCCGGTCGAGTCGATGTGGGGCTGTGAGTTGACCTGCGAAGGCGCGCCAAAGGTTGCCCAACGTAATTGCGTGATGCCACGCGAGCCGGTCATTTCAGCAAAATTGTATTTGGCTGCCACGGTGTCTACTTTGCCCACATCTTTGCGCAAATCGATTTTGCCATTGCTTAGCGTGGCCGCACCTACCGAGTCATAGCCCCGGTAGGTCAGGCGTTCGGCGGCCTCGATCAATATTGGGCCCAGATTTTCTTCTTTGTCAGTTACATAGCCGAAGATCCCACACATGTATTGTTACTCCTGATTATTTTCTTTCCACAAGCTATGCAGATTTATGAATTCGTATCAGCTCCTGGAATTTTTGCCAGTTTCCATTTTTGCACTTTCGGTATGATAAATTGCAACCCTGCCATTACCAGCCAGATGATCGAAGCAGCAAACAGTAAAGGGATGAATAAAAACGAAGCCCAAAACATCTCATTCCTGGCGTATTCCCACCAAGGGCATTCATGCTGACCATCGGTAAAACCGTAGCATATGCCCTCCCAACTCGTTATTGTTGAAATCAATCCTGCCGCTGGGATAGCCAGACACAGCAATATACTGAGGACTAGAAAAACGATTTTTATAATGCGGAAGACGCGATTCACGGGGGAAAGTTTACCAGAGAATTTGACTGTTTAACCGATTTCCCAAGGTGGATGGCCAACCCCCGAGTCGGTCATGGACTTTGAAACTGCTTCGGTTAAATCGGGCAGAATCTCCCCCGCCGCAGCCAAGAGCCCAAAGCAACCTGCAATCATCATATCCCCGAATGGCGCGGCGTAGTAAGGACGCAATGTTGGGTTGTCAGCATACATCGAGCGCCGCGGCCCTGTTACGATGACATCGAATTCATCTTTTCCAAATTCGAATTTGTCATCGGAATACATCAAGGCCCCATGACCCATATCGTCGAACACATCTTCGTGTTTGAGCGAACTATCTGCTAAGGCATGTAATAGAGATTCCAACTTGGACAGATCAATCTCCCCGGTGTGGTGCTCGAAGACACCCTCGATACCTTGCTTCCTCATGCGGAATGCCAGCGTATGGAAATTGCCAATGTTGGTGATGATTTTTTGTTTACGCTTGGCCGCGATCGGATCAAATGTTGCGCCCAGCACGGCAGCGGGAGCGGTATCCATCACGATCAGTGGGCAATCGATTTCTCCTGCTGAATCAGCGACTGCCTGTAAGCGTGTCATGATGGGAGGAATGTCATCTGAGAGAAAGGCGAAGGATGCCAGGGAATTTCGGGCGCAAATGCGCTCATCCAAATAATCGAAACGGAACTGGCGGTCAGATACGCCTGGAGGTGCATCTCCATGATCGAATACGGCCACAGCTATGGCATCCAGATCGGATAGGTCAACGCCAAAAGGTGAAAGCGCACCTTTGATGGCCGGCAGGTTGAAGTCCCTGAATTCGATGCGTTGAACATTATCTGGCAACCCAACTACCTCGTCATCCGAAAGGATCTTGATTCCCAACTCCTGCACTTTGTCCAGTTCATCGTTTAACGTCTTTGCAGCTTGTGGCGTAGCGTAGACGGGCAATCCTGCACGGGCATGGGCCTCAACCGCCCAGGCCGAGGGGCCACCACCCATCATCACGCCTGTTATCACAATTGGGACATGAGCTTGTGTAGCCTCCTTGACCTGCCGATGGACAATCATCGTGGGCGAAGGTACGATTAGTTTAAAGCCGTTTTCAAGATGTACTTGTGAGTCGTACAGGAAAATATCTTGCGTGCCAGTACCCACGTCTACCGTTAAAATTTTCATTGTCAGCTTTTTATGTCAGAAGTCAATCGTTTTGAATTACTAGATGTCGACACCCAGCCATTGACGGATGAAGAAACCAATGATGAATGAAATGGTTGCCACACCCAGGCTAAGACCAGCCATCTCGACAAACCGGGTTCGGAAAGGTTCATCTTTGGCCACAGAGATATAGTAATTGAATACAGCGATGATGATTACGCCAACGGTTAGAGTAATAACCAGGTCTATGATGTAATTTGGAATCAGCAAATATGGTAAGACCAAAAGCACCACTGTGATAATGTAAGCCAGACCGGTGTAAAACGCTGCCCGAACAGGATGTTTATCTGTATCTTCTGAGCGTGTAGCCAGGTATTCCGAGGCAGCCATAGATAGTGATGCAGCAATACCAGTGATCAGGCCGGAAAGCGCTATCAATTTGACGTTTTGTAGGGCTAGGGTAAGCCCGGCTAACGCGCCGGTAAGCTCTACCAGGGCATCGTTCAGGCCAAGGACAACCGAACCGGCATAGCGCAAACGCTCTTCGTCCAGCATGGCGATCAATTTTTGTTCATGAAGTTCTTCTTCTTGAATCCAATTATCGATATCCGGGATTTTTCCTCTAAGCTTGGAATAATTTTCTTGGGCTTTTTCCTCGCCACGCTCCATCAACTTGATCCCAAACGTGAATCCGAAAAGACGGCTGATCAAGTAATACTTCCAGATATCCCATCTGTTGGGTTTTATATCGCGCTGAGTGTACTTTTTCCAATCTTGGTAATGTTTTAATTCATCATCCGCGATCTGCTCCAGGATTTTGCTGTTCTCAGGGTCCTTTAGACTCTTTGCCAGGCGCTTGTAAATGTGATGTTCGGTGATTTCATTACGTTGGAAAGCTTCTAAAATATGGTCAATGGCTTCTTCTTGTGGCATCCATTCTCCTCGATTTTTGTTCAAACTCAATTGTAAGCGATTTTAGCATCCTCATTTTGTCGAAAAATAGTACTTTACCATGAAATTGAAATTTTTGGAGTAGTTACCCTAGTGATAGTAGGGCAATCGCATCTTAATGAGCAGAGAGCACTTTGAGTAAATAATCTTCATTC
>CAZCPP010000190.1:0-7716 GCA_964500655.1 uncultured Anaerolineaceae bacterium
ATGAAACCTTTTTCGGTGGCTGGGGTGCACTCATTTTTAGCGGAAACTAAAGAATTACAAAATACAAGAAAGCTCTTTACCGGCTCCTATTAATCCATGAGCTGATTCAACAATTCGGATTCCTTTTTTGCAGTTCGAACTTCTCCATCGAGCCAAGCAGCCCGCAACTCACGCAGAATATTTTGATATTTCGGACCTGGCGCTAAACCCAATTCTTTTAGATCATGACCAGTAGTCACCGGTTTGACAAATCGCCATTGTTCCAAGTATTTTTGCAGAGCTCTTTTATGCTTTCCTTTTGCAACTATGGATAGAGCATAGACCACAAATTCCGATACATCCTCAATACGATTTACCCATTCGCTAGGTTTCGCATTGGTTAGTTTAGGTAAGTCAGTGAGTAAGCTGGAAGCAGCCATGAGTAAACCGGTTTGAGCAGCCGGGAAGCGCAAGCGCCGAGATAGTGTTTTTATTTTTTCGAGTGGATTGGGGGACAACCATAGCAACCAGGCCAGAGTCCGTTTTCCCGGGAGCATGCCAGGGGGAGAAAATAAAGCCAGTTCTTCGTCAACTGGAAGAGGATATTTGGATTTAGGCTTATCCAATTCAGGATGAATAGCTACCAACAAACCTAATTCATCTAGCCGGGTAAGCATCTCAAACCAATTTGGCTCGTCGAGCATCCGATCTAATTCATGACGCACCCGTTCAGATGAGAGTTTTTCGAGTAAAGTACGAGCTTCATCTATCAGCTGCCGGGTACGCGATTCGATTTCGAATTTATAACGCTGTTCATAGCGAACAGCACGCAGCATGCGGGTGGGATCATCTACGAAAGATAATGAATGTAGCACACGGATATAACCACGCTCAAGATCGGCCAGCCCACCCCAGTAATCATGCAACTCGCCATAGTGATGACCATCGAGACGCAGGGCTAAAGTGTTGATCGTGAAGTCGCGGCGGTGAAGATCGAGCTTGATACTACCTCGCTCGACTGTTGGCAATGCGGTAGGATGTTCGTAAAACTCAGTACGGGCTGAAATTAAATCTAAGGTCTGAAGCCCAAATTCCAACGTCTCAGTTAGAAACCATTTGGCCGTTCCAAAACGTTTATGGCTGGTTACGCGTCCGCCATATTTTTTGCCCAGTGATTTACCCAATGCAATTGCATCACCCTCGACAACAATATCAAAATCCAAGCTGGGGTGCTCAAGCATTAAGTCGCGCACAAATCCACCGACAATATATACGGCCATATGTTGCACCGCAGCTTCAGCGGCCACGCAGCGAATCAGTTCTACATGATCCGTGGGGAGGGCCTTTTCCAGGCGCGGTACCAAATTTTTCTGTGATTTGCGTGCAATTGGAGGAGCCAAGGTCTTCAACAGATCTGTACGAGTCACAATTCCAATCACACTTTCATTTTCATCCACTACCGGTACTTGCCCCCAACCACTATCGATCATACGCGCTTGCAAATATTGCAATGAGTCTTCCGGACATACCGCTACATCCCCAGCTTCCATCAAACTGGCGGCGGTTAGATTAAGTTTGTGGGCAAGAGCCCGGTCAACTGCACGGCGTGTAAGCAGGCCCAAGACCTTGCCATTTTCAACAATTGGATATCCCTCAAATCCAGTGCGCTGCATCAACTTGGCAACTTCTCCAACAGGTGTAGCCGGCTCGAGTAAGTGCGGACCTCGCGACATAATCTGTGCGACTGTGATTGATGGTTGGACACGCTCAGGCAATATCTTCAACAGTTTCTCACACGCTTCTTTCAAAGCCCCGCTTTGTTTACCGCCACTCAATCGAATCAGAGCTGCAGCAGCACGGTCATGACCACCACCGCCGAATTCCGCCATGATATTTGAAACATCAATCGCGTCACTGGTAGAGCGCGCTACTAAACGTACCCCCCCCGGCGTAGAAGCAAGCACAAATAGCGCATCGGGATCTAGCAAGTCACGGAGTTTGTGAGCCAGTGTTGATATCTCTTCATCCATTTCGGTAGCATCACCACAGGCAATCACAACGTTGTGACCATTGATACGATGTGTTTGTGCGTTATCCATTAACTCTTCGTATAGCTTGCGTTGATCTGCAGAGAGTGGTGGATTGAGAAAATCTGCGGCAATCTTTAGGCTGGCGCCGGATTCCAGAAGCCAGGCCGCAGCCCGAACATCTCGAGGAGTTGTGCGGGAATAGGTCAATGAACCTGTATCTTCATAAATTCCCAACAACAGTAACGTAGCCTGAATTGACGAAAGGTGCCCATTTTGCACTTGCATGGTTTCCACCAGCAAGGTTGTTGTCGCACCTATCTCATCAATTGTCAAATCCCAATCATCAGGAATACTAGTACGTAACGGATGATGATCCAACACACGGATGGCGGTTTTAGCGCCCATACCTTTTACTGTTACTAATGATTGCGTATCGACCAATGTAACGCCATCTACTTTCCTTTGCGGTAAATCTCGTGGATCAACAAAAGAAAACTCGGCACCATAAAGAGTGATAAAGGACCGCACGTTGCGGTTTATACGTCGTGGCAAAACAGGAACAGAGTGTTCGTCCAGTACAGAGGCTCCAAAGAGCGAAGCCAAAGCATCAAAATCAGCCTGTTCGTGAGTCAGTATTAATCGCATCATAATTATTGTAATGCAACCGGGGAAAAATTGTTGCCAAATCACCGATTTCGGATATAATACGTGCCATGAAACAGAACCCCTCCCCAGCCCCGTGCAACTGCAAACCATCCTGGTCTGGATAGGTTCGTTTCGGCATGGAAAGAGACGGCTCCCACCAGGCGAGCCGTTTTTGTTTGTTCAAAATGGATATCAAAGAACTCACTGAAAGGATGCACGATTTCGTGCGATCGAAAGGTTGGTATGAGGCGGACAGTAACCGTCCGCAAACTGCTCGCAACTTGTCTGTATCGCTGGCACTGGAAGCAGCTGAAATCCTGGAACATTTCCAGTGGAACGATAACTTCGACAATGCTGAATTGGAAGAAGAACTGGCAGATGTAGCGCTATATTTACTTCAGCTGGCCTCAATTTCAGGAATTGATTTGGAAGAGTCAATATTAAAAAAATTAGAGATCAACGCTTCCCGTACTTGGGATAAAAAATAATTTGTAGGGGCGAAGCATGCTTCGCCCCTACAAGAAAATTAAACACCATGAAAATCTCTATATTTGGCGGCTCGCAACCCAAGCCCGAATCCCTCGCATATGAAGAAGCCCGTCGGCTGGGAGAACTTCTCGCGCAGCGCGGACACATCGTCATGACCGGTGGCTACATTGGCACGATGGAGGCCGTCAGTCGCGGTGCAAATGAAGCTGGTGGGCACGTCATCGGCGTGACCTGTGAAGAGATTGAAGGTTGGAGACCCGTCAATTCCAACGATTGGGTGAAAGAAGAATGGCGCAAGGACACCCTGGTTGAACGGTTGCAGACCCTGGTTCAGGGTTGTGATGCGGGAATCGCCCTGCCCGGAGGTCCCGGAACATTGACAGAAGTCGCATTAATGTGGAATTTAATGATCGTGGAGTCTATACACCGGAGGCCGCTTGTACTGGTCGGGAACGGTTGGCAGTCCGTTCTTGATCAGTTTTACACTGAGTTTGGGATCTACACGTCAGAGAACCAGCGTGAATTAGTATCATACGCAAAAGATGTGCCCACTGCCGTGGAGTTAATCGAGAGCAGAGAATAGATAACTATCTCGGAAAACTCCAATCACAATTATCTAATTTTCTACCCACTAATTACTGGAGAAACAATGGCTGAAGATAAACTTCCTACCCAAACAGAAAATTACGCCGATTGGTACAACCAACTCGTGCAAAAGGCCGAACTGGCTGATTACGCGCCTGTGCGGGGTTGTATGGTAGTACGCCCCTATGGCTGGACACTATGGGAAAATATGCAAGCCGGGCTTGACCGTCGTTTCAAAGAGACCGGTCATGTCAACGCGCAATTTCCCACTTTGATACCTTTGTCATTCTTTGAAAAAGAAAAAAATCACGTGGAGGGCTTTTCCCCTGAACTGGCGATTGTCACGCACGGTGGTGGACAAAAGCTGGAGGAGCCCTTGGCGGTACGCCCCACGTCCGAAACCATTATCGGTTATATGTATTCCAAATGGATCAAATCCTGGCGTGACTTGCCTGTGCTGATCAACCAGTGGGGTTCGGTGCTGCGCTGGGAATTGCGTACCAAACTTTTCCTGCGAACAGCCGAATTCTACTGGCAGGAAGGTCACACGGCCCACGCTACCGCGGATGAAGCGATGGAAGAAACATACAAGATGCTAGATGTGTACGCCGATTTTGCGATTGCCGATGCAGCCATCCCGGTCATCAAAGGCGTCAAATCTGAATCTGAAAAATTTGCCGGCGCCAAGATGTCTACCAGTATCGAGGCCATGATGGGTGACAAGCGCGCGTTGCAATCGGGCACCTCACACTTCTTCGGGCAGAACTTTGCCAAAGCCTTTGACATCCAATATCTGGATAAAAACAACATCCTGCAATTCTGTCACACCACCTCCTGGGGACTATCCACGCGCATGATAGGCGCGATCATCATGGTGCATGGCGATGATCAGGGCTTGAAGTTGCCCCCCGAGATTGCTCCTATACAAACCGTATTGGTGCCTATTTACAAGACCGAGGATGAAAAGACCAAAGTCATGGAAGTGGCTGACAATGTCTTTTCTACACTCAAAGAAGCCGGCATTCGAATAAAGATGGATGATCGCGAAGAAGTTACACCCGGATTTAAATACAATGATTGGGAAATGCGCGGCGTGCCTTTGCGGATCGAGGTAGGGCCCAAAGATGTGGCCAAAGGGTCTGTGGCGTTGGCAAGACGTGACGTCGCCGGGAAACGTGGCAAGTCGTTCGTCTCGCAAGATAATCTGACCGCCACCGTCATCAAAATGCTGGATACTATCCAGGTCTCTATGCTCGAAAAAGCGACCGCCTTCCGCGATGAGAACATCCACGAACCTAAGGATTACGCTGAGTTGAAAGAAGTAGTCAAGGATAGCTGGGCATTCTCGTGGTGGTGCGAAAGCAAAGAGTGTGAAGCCAAAATCAAGGAAGACACCAAAGCGACCACGCGCGTGATCCCCTTCGACCAACCTGAAGGCGGAGGCAAGTGTGTCGTCTGCAACAAAAAAGCCGAGAAGAAAGTATACTTCGCCCGCGCCTATTAATATTGTGAGGGTGATCCGTGGATCGCTCTTACCCAAATCCATGCCCGCAATAGACCTCGCCCGACTGCGTAAACAAGCCAATCTTCTGGCAGACTTTTTCTTCCTGCCAGAAGATTTTTTGAAGCACCTGCGCGAGATATTGGAATTCTACGTCAACCGAACCTTACGGGCACAGGATCACATCGCATCTGGCTCAAACTTGCCAACGTACCGTACCCCTGTCGTAGTCATGCGCCAGATTGAGAATAGCATCAATGCGCAGGCGATGGAAAACCCACACTATGCTCTCGAGTTGGCTGACTTACTCTGGGACGAAGGCTATCTTGAAACGCGGCTGCTGGCCGCTTTCCTGCTGGGTCGTATCCCACCGCAGGAAGAGCGCCTGCTGGCGCGCCTAACGGCCTGGACTCAACAGGTGCGAGACCCCTCTGTGCGCAGCGCATTATTAACAACCAGCCTGGCGCGGATGCGAAGGGAAACTCCGGATGAGTTTCTGGTTGTGATTGGCGAATGGCTGCATCCTGCCCGTCAACGTCATTGGTCAGATGGCATTCAGACTTTACTACCCATGATTGATGATCCAAACTTCGAAAACCTGCCCCCAATTTTCGAGCTTATCAGGCCAGTGATTGAAACTGCACCCGGTGGATTGCAAATCGATCTTGGAAATTTAATCAATTCACTTTATCGAGATGCTCCCTCCGAAACTAACTACTTCTTACTTGAAGTATTGAAAGAATCATCAAATTCTCTCACCGCTGTCACATTGCGGCGTCTTTTAAAAACATTTCCCTCTGAATTGCAAGCCAGCCTGCGCGACCTACTTCGAAAGAAATAACGATAGGAATTGGGATCCCATTAGCTATTCCCAAGATTTGAAATTCAAGTAGAATCTGTTTATATTACCAGGCAAATTAATTTACTGGATGGTGCACCATGATAAATATTGCTAAAGCTGTTTTAGGCGGGGTGATGCTTTTTGTTGGCTTGAGTTTAGATTGGTTATCTTCAATCGGTATGGGGCTATTGGTTGGAATAAAAATGGTTCAATTTCTCCCAGCGGATTCAGCACCTTGGATACCGATCCTATTAATAGCTGCAATGGGTACAGTTGGCATTCTTCCATTCCTAATTTACCCAGATAGCACCTACATAGTTATCGGTTTTTTGGCTGGTGGATATATGCTCTCCGAATTCGGCAGTGAAGCAATGATTGCTTTCCTTGGCACCGGGCTATTTGGCTCATATTGGTTGTTATTTTTTGTTGGCGGTGTTATTGGAGCTGTATTACTTGCCATGACTAAAGATTGGGGAATAGTGTTATCTACCGCGCTCCTGGGAGCATTTTTGGTCGTCGATCTATTTCCTTATTTAGCTCAGATGACGTCATTACTCATTGTCGGCGGTTTGTTTATAGCCGGGAGCATCGTCCAAACCGTAATGATGCAATTTGAAAAATCAAGTGAAAGATAAAATGAACCGGAATATGATTTTTCTGCACGGTCTGGAAAGCAGTAGCTTAACTTATAAAGCCAGCGTCATGCGCAAGTCTTATCCTGAAATCATCGTGCCTGACTTTAAAGGTCCCCTCGATGAGCGGATGGGTGCTCTCTACCCTATCCTCGAAGATAAAAAGGGGTGGACCATCATCGGCTCCTCTTTTGGCGGTTTGATGGGAGCTATCTTCACCTGCGATTTTCCAGACCAGGTACAAAAGCAAGTCCTGCTTGCCCCAGCCCTGATGTTACCCGAATTCGAATCATATCTGGACCATCAGCCAGTCTCCGTTCCGACAATCATCATACATGGGACACAAGATGACGTTGTCCCACTTGAACCTGTTCGCAAGATTGCAGAAAAAATCTTTCCAAATCTAACCTATCACCTCGTGGACGATAATCATCGTCTGCGTCAGGCAACTGATACATTGGATTGGAAAGAAATATTGGCATTGTAAATTCTTTAAACTAAAGAAGGGATATCAAAATGAGTGAAATCAAGCTTGAACACAACCCTCCCAAAGAGAAATTGGATAATTTGGGTGTATCCTCATGGTCGATCTGGGAAAAGGAAGAATCGGAATTCCCCTGGCATTATGATTCTGAAGAACAATTCTATGTGCTAGAAGGGCATGTCTTTATCACACCGGAGAACGGTGACCCGGTTGAGATCCAATCCGGTGATCTGGTCACCTGCCCGGCGGGGATGTCTTGTACTTGGAAGGTAAAAGAGAAAATACGCAAGCACTACACATTCAAATGATTGCTTTCAAATACAATATTTGATTACCACGAGGCCGTGGCTGGCAAGTCCGCCCGCAGGCTTGCCAAAAGGTGCCTGAGTACGTCTGCAGATTAAGCAACTTGGTAAATCCAAACAATAGAGCCGCCAAATTCAGGCGGCTCTATTTTCTATCATATATGCTCTAGTATCCTAGTAGTTTAGCAAATATAGTTTGACGGATAAGCGGAAAGATGGCATTCT
>CAZCPP010000191.1:0-7661 GCA_964500655.1 uncultured Anaerolineaceae bacterium
GGAGAATCCTTGTCGATCAACTATTCATTTGTTAAAGTGTCCGGTAGCTAGATATCTACATAACTATTTACATACTTCAGCTTCAGAGTAAGGTAAAATGGCACGTTGCAGAATGTTTTTCTGCGGAGGCAAAGGTTATGTTTGAGTTCATCAAGAAAAGAAAAAAAATCATCATTCCAGTGGCGGTTTTACTTGTTGTTGCAGGCCTATTTTTGGTTTTTCGTCCCAATGGTGGTGAAAGGAATAATCAATTCCAGACTGCTTCGATCGAACGGGGGAATCTAACCGCTACTGTCGGTGCGACCGGCACCGTCCGTGCCAGGCAGACAGCTACCTTGGTATGGCAAACAACCGGTACGGTGAAAGACGTGAAGGTGCAGATCGGGAATCAGGTAAAGGCAGACAGTGTGTTGGCCTCCTTGTCTAAAACGTCACTGCCTCAAAATCTTATCCTGGCTGAGGCAGATTTAGTCGTTGCCCAGCAGTCTTTGGATGATTTGCTTGAATCCGACACTGCTCGTGCGCAAGCCTGGATCGCTCTACGCGATGCCGAGGAAGACTACGAAAATGCCTTTGATTACCGCGATGCTTTGAATTATCCTACCAGAAAAACCCAGGTCATTTTGGTAAAAGAATCCACTCCATATGGTATCGTTGATGTACCAAAAACTAGAACCTACAAAGTAGAGGGTACTGAAGAAGAAATTGAAAAAGCTGATGCCAATCTGGCCTTAAAAGAAGCCCAATATGAAGACGCAAAACGTGCGTATGAGCGCTTGGCGGATGGTCCAAATAAGGATGATCTCGCAGCCGCACAGGCACGTGTGGATGCAGCCCAGGCCACTATAAACATGTCACGCCTGACTGCTCCTTTTGCTGGCACCGTTACCGAAGCTTATCCTCTCCCAGGCGATCAGGTAACAACTGGCGGAATGGCCTTCCGGGTGGATGATTTGAGCAGTTTACTTGTGGACGTAGATGTCTCAGAGGTTGATATCAATGATATTACGCTAGGACAAACCGTCTCGCTATCCTTCGACGCCATTTTGGGGCAGGAGTATGAGGGCGAAGTGATGAAAGTCTCACAGGCCGGCAATGTCGTTGGCGGTGTTGTGAACTTTACGGTGACCGTTGAATTAACGGATGCTGATGAAAGGGTAAAACCGGGCATGACAGCGGGAGTCAATATTGTCGTGAAAGAAATAAAGGATGCTGTTCTTGTGCCCAACCGTGCCGTCCGCCTGTTAAATGGCAAACGCGTTGTATACATCTTGAAAGAAGATGGAATGCAAGAGCGTATCGAAATTCGCTTGGGTACTTCATCTGACACATTGAGTGTTGTCGTCGGTGGAGATTTAAAGGAAGGCGATCAGGTAATTTTGAATCCCCAAATGGACTTTCAGCCTGGCGGCCCCGGTGGACCTCCAGGAGGCGTAAACCACTAGTATAGGCAAAATTTAATGTCAAACGTAATTGAAGTACGCGATATTGTAAAAACCTATCAGATGGGCGAAGTGGAAGTGCATGCCTTGCGTGGGGTCTCCTTTGATATTAAAGAAGGAGAAGTACTTGCCATCATGGGGCCCTCCGGTTCGGGCAAGACAACCTTGATGAACATGCTCGGATGCCTGGATCGGCCTACATCAGGGGACTATCGCCTCGATGGTGAGTTGGTCTCCTCATTGACGGATGATCAATTGGCTGTTATCCGCAACCGCAAGGTTGGTTTTGTGTTCCAGAGCTTCAACCTGCTTTCTCGGGTTTCTTCTCTTGCAAATGTAGAACTGCCTCTGCGTTACGCTGGTGTAACCAGTGATCGTCGCGATCTTGCCAGGAAAGCCTTGGAAGCGGTTGGCCTGGGTGACCGCGTCAATCACCGCCCGACGGAACTCTCCGGCGGCCAGCAGCAGCGTGTGGCTGTAGCGCGTGCCATCATCAACAATCCGTCCATTATTATGGCTGATGAGCCGACCGGTAACCTTGATTCAAAGGTGGGCCAGGAAATAATGGATTTGCTGCTTTCGCTCAACAAGGAACGCGGTACTACGCTCATTATCGTGACCCATGATTCCAACGTTGCGGCGAATACCGAGCGCGTGATCCGTTTGCAGGATGGCATGTTAGATGAGAGATCAAACGGGAGCAAGCCCAAACCGAAGACTGTAGTTGTTAAACGGAAGCAGGCTAAGCCTCGGAAGAATGCGCAGAAGGGGAGTGAGTAATGAATCTTACCCAGTCCATTTTTGAAGCCTTGGAAAGTTTGAATGGCAATAAAATGCGTTCCGGTCTGACTGTGCTGGGGATTGTCATCGGTGTCGCGGCAGTTATTGCTATGCTGTCGGTTGGGCGTGGTGCGGAAGAATCTATCACTGGTTCGATCAGTGGGATTGGCACAAATCTGCTGTTTGTCTTTCGTGGCGATATGAGCGATACCATCCGCAATCCCAAGCCGCTGACAATTAGCGATGCAGACGCCATTGCGGACAAATTTGCCGCGCCGTCGGTGGAGGCGGTGGCGCCAGCTTTGCAAGGAAATGCGGAAGTTTCCTTTGGCGGTGAACAAATCTCGACGCAGTTGTTTGGTGTAACGCCAGATTATTTTACGGCGCGAAATTATCTGATTGCAGAAGGGAAATATATTACTGAGGAACATCTGCTCGGGCGTGCTTCGGTAGTGCTGCTTGGTCCTGAAGTTGCTGAGGAGATTTTTGGCCATTCTGATGGTGTGACAGGTGAGACTGTACGTATTGAGGGGCAACCTTTCCGTGTGCTAGGTGTACTCGAGTCAAAAGGCGGTGGCATGTTCGGAAGCCAGGATAACGTGGCTGTCATCCCGTTGACAACAGCCCAGGCACGTTTGATCCGCCGCAGCTCTAACGACCGCGTGGATATCATCTTTATCCAGGCTGTGGACGCAGAACTTGTACCGCAGGCGGCGGAGGAGATCTCCCAGATCCTGCGCACGCGTCACCGCACGCCTGTTGGCGCGGATGATTTCACTGTCTTCACACAGGAAGATATGCTTGATACAGCCTCCAGCATCACCGGTATTTTAACCATTTTCCTGGGTGGCATCGCAGCCATTTCCCTGCTGGTGGGCGGCATCGGCATTATGAACATCATGCTGGTTTCAGTCACCGAGCGTACGCGCGAAATCGGCCTGCGCAAAGCTCTGGGTGCGCGTAAACGCGATATCCTTATCCAGTTTCTAACCGAGTCGTCCTTGCTTAGCCTGATCGGCGGCATTGTTGGCATATTATTCGGTTGGTTCATCGCCTATGTTGTTGGCCAGATCGCTGCGGCTACAAATACAGACTTTACCCCCGTGGTTGGTACAGATGCCATCTTGCTTGCCACTATCTTTTCAACTGCCATCGGTTTGTTCTTCGGGATCTATCCCGCCAGCCGCGCGGCCAACCTCGAGCCGGTGGAAGCGTTGAGGTATGAATAGGTGAAAATCTCCATTGGAGCAGATGAACGCCAGCACGTTGTGGATGTTGCCCTGGATTATCTCAAGGAGAAGGGACACGAAGTCATCTGGCATGGACCGGATAAGGACGAAACACAACCCTGGCCAGACGTAGCCAAACGCGTCGCTCTGGACGTTCAGTCTGCAGAGGCTGACGAAGGCATTTTATTCTGCTGGACAGGAACGGGGGTAAGCATCGCGGCCAACAAAGTGATAGGCATTCGTGCGGCCCTGTGTGATGACGCTGAAACTGCGCGCGGCGCGCGGCTTTGGAATGATGCTAATGTTCTATGCTTATCCATGCGGCGGACAACCGAAATCGTTCTCAAAGAAATTCTAGACATGTGGTTCAGCACTTCCTATAAACCAAATGAAGACGACGATGCGTGTTTGCGCATCATCCATGAATTAGAAAATCCCTCTTAGGCAGGGTGTTTTGAAAAACCTGTTTCGGATAAAATATTTTTATGCCAACAGATAGAGTTCTCATTGTGGATGGCCTGAAAGATATTGGACAGGCCATCTTGCGTTCCTCTACTAGTGTTGATGATCGCACTGGGATCTCTCCCGATGAGTTATTAAAAGTTATAAAAGATTATGAGGCCCTGATCGTGCGCAGTCGCACGAAGGTTACAGCAGATGTGTTTAAGCTTGCCAGGCAGCTCAAGGTCGTTGGTCGCGCGGGTGTCGGCGTGGATAACATCGACCTGCAAGCCGCCAAAGCCAAGGGCGTTCATGTGGTCAACGCGCCCACGTCTACTTCGCTGGCGGTGGCTGAATTAACCTTTGCCTTGATGCTGTCCTTGGCACGTGAGATTCCGCGTGCCGACGCTGGTATGAAGGAAGGGAACTGGCTCAAAAAAGATCTGCATGGCTCTGAACTTTTTGGTAAAATGCTTGGCATTCTTGGGATGGGGCGCATTGGCACAGAGGTTGGCAAACGCGCTGCCGTTTTTGGAATGGGTGTCTTAGGTTATGATCCACTGATTTCAGAAGAAGAAATTAGGGAGCGTGGTGCAGAACCGGTGGAGTTGGATGATCTATACTCCCGCGCAGATTACATCTCACTGCACTTACCGCTTTCAGATGAGACTCGCTCGATGGTGAGTGAACAGGCATTCGCGAGCATGAAGCCCGGAGTACGTCTTATTTGCGCCGCTCGGGGCGGG
Organism: uncultured Anaerolineaceae bacterium; assembly: GCA_964500655.1. Classification (GTDB taxonomy): domain Bacteria; phylum Chloroflexota; class Anaerolineae; order Anaerolineales; family Villigracilaceae; genus JAABUE01. Next base: position 4,639 of record CAZCPP010000191.1, read on the forward strand.
ATTATTGACGAACCTGCGTTATTTTCGGCACTGGAATCGGGACAGGTGGCTGGTGCTGCCCTGGATGTGTATGAAAGGGAGCCCCCTGGCCAAACGAATTTGATCAAACATCCCAAAGTGATCGCTACCCCCCATGTTGGCGCACAGACGGCGGAAGCGCAGTCTCGTGCGGCGGAGGATATTGTCAATGAGGTCTTGGCGGCTTTGAAAGGGGAGCCGCTACGCTGGAAGATTGTATAATCTTGGTTGTCAACGCTCAAGGAGAAACATGTCTGAAACACTGGAACAACTAAAAACACTGTTGGCTGAAGTAGCCGACCTGAACGCCTCCCAGGCCCTACTGGAGTGGGATCAACAGACGTACATGCCACAAGGCGGTGGTGAAGCACGCGGCAATCAACTTGCCACCATCGGTACCATTTCGCACCAGAAATTTACATCAGATGAGATCGGGAAGTTGTTGGTCGAGCTTGAGAAAGAATATGAAGGCGCCGATTCAGACTCTGACGATGTACGTCTTCTCAAGGTCACACGCCACAACTACGATCGGGCGACTCGTGTGCCCCCAGAGTTTGTGGCTGAATTTGCGGTTGTCACCAGCAAGGCCTTCGAAGCCTGGATGAAAGCCCGAGAGAAATCAGATTTTTCTATTTTCCAGCCCCATCTGGAAAAAGTAGTCGAGTTGAATCAGCAATACGTAACCTTTTTTCCACCCGCTGATCATCCTTACGATGTGTTGCTGGACCAGTTTGAGCGCGGTATGAAAACCGCTGATGTCCAAACCATTTTCGAGGCCTTACGCCCCCAACAGGTGGAGTTGCTCAAAGCAATTGCTGAAAAACCGCAAGTAGAGGATGCTTTCCTGCATGTCGAATACGACGAAGGTAAGATGTGGGACTTAAGTGAAGTCATCGCGACCAATTTTGGTTATGATTGGGAGCGCGGTCGCCAGGATAAATCGGCGCATCCTTTTACAACAAATTTCAGTATCAATGATGTGCGCATAACCACTCGCTTCGAGACTGAAAATCCGACCATCATGCTGTTCAGCACTATGCATGAAGCCGGTCACGGGTTGTATGAACTCGGTAGCAAGCAAGATTTTGAACGTACTCCCCTGGCTGGTGGCGCTTCGCTGGCAGTGCACGAGTCGCAGTCGCGTATGTGGGAGAATTTGGTTGGACGCTCATTACCTTTCTGGGAACATTTCTACCCTGAATTCCAGAAGCTCTTCCCTGAGCAGGTTGGTGATATAGATTTAGATACCTTCTACCAGGGCATCAACAAGGTCGAGTCTTCACTCATTCGGGTAAATGCCGACGAGGCGACTTACAACATGCACATTATGTTGCGCCTTGAATTAGAGATTGGCATGCTCGAGGGTGAGATCAAGGTTAAAGATTTGCCCGAGATATGGAATGCCAAGATGAAAGAGTATCTCGATATCGTTCCGCCGAACGACGCCAAGGGAGTCTTGCAAGATATCCATTGGTCGGCGGGTATGATGGGTTACTTCTCTACTTATGCGCTTGGCAACCTGATCTCGGCTCAATTATGGGAACAGATTACCTCCGACATCCAAGATTTATCAGAACAATTCCGTAAGGGCGAATTTGGCGCCTTGCTTGAATGGCTGCACGAGAAAATCCATCTTCATGGTAGCAAGTATGAACCACAGGAATTGGTTCAACGTGTGACCGGCTCGAAGATCGACTCGGCTGCTTATATCCGCTATTTGAAACAAAAGTATAGCCATATTTACGGGCTATAAAAATTAATTATCGATAGAACAAGACGCCCCATCACACGTTTAGCACCTGACACCAACACCACCTTGTAATGGGGCCTCTATTTATGATGAAACTAAATATATCTTCTCGACTCATTTTTCTCGCCTCTCTGCTTGGACTGCTTTCTGGGTGCGTGCTTCCGGGCGGGAATTCTGGCCCCACGGCCTTACCGCCCGAACACATCCCAACGGTGGTCGCGCTTACCTATGGGGCCGCCAAGGCAACTGAACAGGCTGGTACACCCAGCGTTGCTCCAACAATAACATTAACACCAACGCTGACACCTTCCCCGACTGAGACACCTACACCAACCTCAACTGATACGCCGACACCCTCGCCCTCGGCGCCAATCGCGCAGATTCGTATCCAGGTGCCGGGACCAATGTCTAAGGTCACTTCCCCTATGGCCCTGCGCATGCAGATTGTCTCTGGGAGGAGTGAGTTGGTACAGGTCGATTTACAGGGCGAGGATGGCCGACTGCTGGCTCGCAAGCTGGAGCGTGTCAAGAGCTGGGCGGGTGGTTATATCGTCCAACTGAAAATACCATTCGAAATCAGCACAGCTGCAGAGGTAGGACGCATCACTATCAGCACAAAGGATGAATTTGGTCTCGTTCAATCCCAGTTGGGAATGCGCGTCTTGTTACTTTCGGTTGGTGTGCAGGAAATTACGCCCGAAGGCGATTCTTCGGAGCGCGCCGTGTTCTACAATTTCCCCAAAAAAGATGCTGTAGCGTTGGATGGAGTCGTTAACGTAGAAGGGCGTTTCTTGCCGTACAACGACCTGCCGGTAGTATTGGAATTGATTAACCTGGAGAAAAAAATCGTTGGTTTGCGCGTGCTTGAATTTGATGGAACGGAAGAACAACTATTTTCAACCACCATTCCCTACAAGGTTCCAGAGTCCAGCCCGGCACGCCTGGTCTTACGCCAGGATGATGACCGCTTGGAAGGCACGATTTACATCTACAGTCGGGAAATCCTCCTTTATCCGTAGTCAGGCTTGTCAAAAGCGTACGCGGAGGGTTATAATGCCACTTGCTTCCCCATGGGTAGCATCACGGGGCGTGGCTCAGCCCGGCTAGAGCGCACGGTTCGGGTCCGTGAGGTCAGCGGTTCAAATCCGCTCGCCCCGACAAAGACTCCCTCTTTTTGAGGGAGCTATGTTTAATTTCGGTATCACTTTGGTTTTCCCTAACTGGGGAGGGGAAAAGAAGGACAGAGTAGATGTTT
>CAZCPP010000192.1:0-7652 GCA_964500655.1 uncultured Anaerolineaceae bacterium
ATTAGTGGACGGCATGCTCCGGAATCCGTGGACGACATGCTCCGGATTTTGCAAAAATGGACAAATCGGTAAAATTCTGGGACAAGCTTGCTCAAACATATGATCAACAAGCCGAAAACGGTGATCAGTATTTCGTTTCAGCTGTCGAAACCATAAAAAAATATCTAAGTGATAGTAATAAAGTGTTGGACTTTGGATGCGGAACAGGAATAATCACTCTTGATATTTCTGAAAAAGCAAAAGAGATACATGCTATTGATACGTCTTCAAAAATGATCGAGGCTGGAAAACAAAAAGCAAGAGAGCGGAATATTGAAAATGTAAAATTTATTCAAACGACGGTTTTTGATGAGGGATTAAGAAAAGAATCATACGATGTGATCTTGGTTTATAGCATTCTACACTACTTGAATAAATCACAAGAGGCAATACATAGGATAGCCGAATTATTGAAACCGGGAGGACTGATCATATCTGAAACACCTTGTTTGGGGGAGAAAATGACGTTTGTGATCACCCTCATATTCCTTGCGAGTAAAATAGGAGTACTTCCACCTATGAGATTTTTCAAAACCAATGAAGTAGATAATTTACTTACTGAAGGTAAATTTGAAATTATTGAAACTGAAAGGTATTTTTATCATTCTGTAACAGAATATCTCATTGTGGCACAGAAGAAATGATGTATCTAGTAAATTTCTTTGACAACGCTAAAACCAGAATAGTATTGGATGGAAAAATATGAAAGCAATTGTCTGCGAAAGATACGGACCTCCAGATGTCCTGCAACTCAAAGAAACGGAAAAACCTTCACCAAAGAAAGACGAAGCCTTGATAAGAGTATATGCGACAACAGTAACCCCATCGGATTGCTTGATGAGAAAGGGAGAGCCTTTCTGGGGCAGAATCATTCTGGGATTCAGAAAGCCAAGAAAAAAATATAGAATACTCGGGACGGAGTTAGCTGGCGAAGTTGAAGCAATAGGGGAAAATGTAGAACGTTTCAAGGTAAATGACCAGGTTTTTGGATTTACCGCATTTGGTTCTGCTGCTTATGCGGAATACAAATGTATGCCTGAAAAAGGATCGCTGGTTGTAAAACCAACCAACATGACCTATGAGCAAGCTGCGGCCCTGGTAGATGGGGGGACAACAGCATCGTTTTTTCTAAAAGACAAGGCCCATATCCAGAATGGGAATAAGGTCTTGGTCATTGGTGCCTCTGGAAGCATAGGAACCTACGCAGTGCAACTTGCCAAATACTATGGAGCAACAGTGACCGGGGAGTGCACCACTTCGAATATGGAATTAGTGAAATCCCTGGAAGCCGATAAGGTAATTGATTACACCCAGGAGGATTTCACCAAAAACGGTCAGACATACGATATCATTTTTGACACGGTAAATAAAAGTTCATTTGCAGATTGTTATCAATCGCTCACACAAAGAGGTATTTATCTTGGAACTGATATGAGCTTGGTGCTTCTGCTTCAAATGTTATGGACTTCAATGATTGGGAACCTACCTGGTCGAAGGATGGGCAAGCGAGCACTCTTTGGGTTGTCGATCGAAAAAACTGAAGCCCTAAATTTCCTCAAAGAGCTTATTGAAACGGGGAAGATAAAACCGGTCATTGATAGACACTATCACTTAGAACAAATTGCCGAGGCTCATCGATATGTCGAAAAAGGGCACAAAAAGGGAAATGTGGTCATAACTGTGTAATATAATATCAAAACCTGATAAAGCGCCGCAGCTGAACTTTAATCGTTAGAAAAAAGCACCCCATTGTATCGGGGTACTTTTGACAAGATTGATACTTCCGATTCAAATGGAATCAGATATTTTCTAGTTGTGCTAATTTAGGGCCGCATGGGCAGCAGCCAGGCGGGCTACCGGTACGCGAAAAGGCGAGCAACTGACATAATTTAGGCCGATCATGTGGCACCATTCGATCGAGTTGGGGTCACCGCCATGCTCACCGCAAATGCCGCATTCCAGGTCGGCCCGTGATGAGCGGCCCTTTTCAACCGTCAGTTTCATCAACTGGCCGACGCCATCGCGGTCGATGGTCTGGAAGGGATTCAGCGGTAGGATGCCATCCTCAACATACTTGACCAAGAAGTTGCGTTCGGCGTCATCGCGACTGTAGCCAAAGGTGAACTGGGTCAGGTCGTTGGTGCCGAATGAGAAGAATTCGGCAGTTTCGGCCACCTGGTCAGCGGTCAGCCCGGCACGTGGGATCTCGATCATGGTGCCGAATTTATACTCAAACTCGACGCCCTTTGCCCCCATCACATCCGCCGCGATCTCCTCCAGCTTGGGCTGGATGAAGTGCAGCTCGTTGACATGCCCGGTCAGCGGGATCATCACTTCCGGTTTGGGCTCGAAGCCGCGCAACTTGACGTCCGCTGCCGCTTCGAAAATCGCCCGCACCTGCATCCCCACGATCTCGGGCATCATCACGCTCAAACGCACACCTCGCAGGCCCATCATCGGGTTGCTTTCGTGCAGACCCTGAATGTTGGCCAGCAGTTCTTCTTTGGCCTTGTCGGCCTTACCCTTGATGCGGTTCTCGATCACTTTTTCGAGCAATTCGTGTTCGTCAGGCATGAACTCATGCAGCGGCGGATCGATCAGACGGATGATGACAGGCAAGCCGGTCATGGCTTCGAAGAGACCGTCGAAATCCGCACGCTGGTGTGGTAATAGTTTATCAAGGGCTGCCTGGCGAGCATCGACATCATCGCCAGCCAAGATCATGTCCTGAACGATGGGCAGGCGTTCGGTCTCGAAGAACATGTGCTCGGTCCGGCATAGACCGATACCCTGGGCGCCGTAGGAGCGGGCACGGCGTGCATCTGCAGGGTAGTCAGCATTAGCCCAGACTTGTAAACCACGCGTGGGCCACCCCTTCGGGAAATCACGAATATCATCAGTGGCGGCGATTTCGTCTGCCCAGTTGAGCAGAGTAAGTAAATCAGTCTGTTCTTCCAGGGATGGAGCGACTGCTTCAATTTTGCCCAGGAAAGCCTCTCCTGTAGTGCCATCCACGGAAATCCAATCGCCTTCTTTCGCGACCAGATTTCCAATTGTCAGAGTTCGGGCTTCGTTGTCGATACGGGCCTTGGAAGCGCCCACAACACAGGGAATGCCAAATTGACGAGCAACAACTGCAGCATGCGATGTAGCACCACCTTCGGTCGTTAGAATGCCTTTGGCTGCCAGCATGCCGTGCACATCATCGGGCTTGGTGAAAGGGCGCACCATGATGACATCTTGACCTTCTTCCTTGGCCATCTTTTCAGCCGTGTCGGCATCAAAGTAGGCCCGCCCGACAGCGGCACCAGGGGAAGCGTTGACCCCATTGACCAGGAACTTGCCGGTCTCCAGGGCTTCCTTTTTAGCTGCGTCTACAAATTGGGGGTGAAGTAAGGTGTCAACCTGATCCGGTTGGACACGTTTGATAGCTTCTTCTTTTATAATCAGGCCTTCATTGGCCATGTCCACAGCGATGGTCACCGCAGCTTTCGAAGTACGTTTGCCGTCACGGGTTTGAAGCATCCACAGCTTTTCGTGCTCGACCGTGAACTCCACATCCTGCATCTCTTTGTAATGTTGTTCGAGCTTCTCGCAAACCTCGATGAAGTCGCTATAAGCCTGTGGGAAAGGTTTTTTCATGGTGGTGATATCTTCAGCATTGCGTATGCCAGCGACTACATCCTCCCCCTGGGCATTCTCCAGGTAATCACCGTAGATCACGTTTTCGCCCGTAGCGGGGTTACGGGTGAAGGCCACGCCAGTACCGGATTTATCCATATTGCCAAAAACCATAGTTTGGATATTGACACCAGTGCCCAGGTCGTGAGCAATATTAGCGGCGTTACGATAGTCGATAGCGCGTTTGCCATTCCATGATCGAAAAACGGCTTCGGTAGCAAGTTTCAATTGTTCATTCGGGTCTTGTGGGAAATCAAAACCTTTGTGTTCTTTGATAACGGCCTTATAAGCTTTGGTGAGAGTCTTCCAATCTTCGGCATTCATTTCGGTATCGAGTTTGTAGCCTTTTTCCTTCTTATATTCATCAAATGGATGCTCGAAAGCCTCATCGTCGATATCAAGCACGACCGAGCCGAACATCTGCACCAGACGACGATAGGCATCGTAGACAAATCGCGCATCACTGGTCAGTTCGGCCAGGCCTTCGGCGACTTCGTCATTGAGGCCGATATTGAGCACGGTATCCATCATGCCTGGCATGGAAAACTTTGCGCCTGAGCGGCAGGAAACTAAAAGCGGATTGTTCTTATCGCCAAACTTTTTGCCGGTTGATTTTTCAACCGCCTGCATGGCTTTTAGTTCTTGCTCCCACATACCTTCCGGAAACTGGTTATTGTTTTCGAGGTAAGCGTTACAGGCCTCGGTCGTAACGGTCAATCCCGGAGGTACCGGGATGCCAATTCTGGTCATTTCGCCCAGATTAGCCCCTTTGCCACCCAGTAGGCTGCGTACACCTTCCCAATCCCCGGCTTTTTTTTCTGCGGTAGAAACTTCTTCAAAAAGATATATCCATTTATGTGACATTGTTGCACTCCTGAAAGAAAAAGAATATGATAGCAAAATACCCAAAAGAGTTTACCATAAAGGAATTACAGTATAATAGACAATAATCACGCTAGCGATAGGGATAATATCTCAAATTTTGTTAACCGTTTGCAAAGTCCAGAACCCATAAAATCGGTCATAATAGGACGATAGGTAACTTTATATATGCCAAAAACAGTCTTAACCATTGATGATGACACCGCCATAACAGAACTGTTGGGTATGCTACTTCGTACGCATGGATACGAAGTGATTACTGCCAATAACGGCGAAGAAGGCGTCAAATTAATTGAAAAAAAGAATCCGCATGTCGTGATTCTTGATTTAATGATGCCAGGTGTTGATGGATGGCAAGTGTGCAAACAAGTGCGAGCATTTAGTAATGTGCCCATTGTTATCCTCTCCGCATTGGACGATCCAGCCATGATCGCCAGTGCCCTGGATGCTGGAGCAGATGATTATTTGGTAAAACCAGTATCGAGCAGTATTCTGGTTGCGCACCTAAACAGACTGATCCGCCGGACAGGTGCATTAGAAGCCCCCAATGGAATGAAAATAGATCCAACAAAAACCCAGCCATATACTCCCTGACTAAGGTAAAATTAAAGATCAATATATTTCCAGGAGGCACATTGTGCAAACCTGTTCGCTATGCAATGCTTCATCCCCCGACGAAGCCAGCCAATGTAAGGGTTGTGGGGCTGAGTTGGAAATGCATTCCACCACTGCCCATGCGCTTAACCAATTTCGGGAAAACCCTCGCGTTCGCGCAGTTACAATTTCTTCCTCAGAAAGTGCCTGTTCATATTGCCACGAGCAATTAGGCACTTATCCAGTTGACGCGGCGCCACCTTTGCCACATAAGGGATGCTCGCATACGAGCGGTTGTCGGTGCTTTTACATTCCGATATTGACCGATATCTACCCGTAAAAATGGCGGCCATAGAGCCGCTTTTTTGATTCTAAAGTAATTTCCTCAACGCCACAGCTGTAGACTGTGGTTTCTCCATCATGGGCATATGTCCAGTATCGGGAAGTTCTGTCAGGTATGCATGCGGGATCACTGCCTCCATTTCCTGAGCTCGCTCAATGGGAATTAATAAATCTTCCTGGCCATGAAGGATGGTGACTGGAAACGAAAATCCAGACAGTATGGAAGTTGAATTATCACGCTCAGCCATCGCCTTAAGGGCGCCAGCCAGTCCCCCAGGTCTTTGTTTCGCGATCAGCTTGTGGACAAAGGCCTGCACCCGTTTATCCGGCGTTAGCCTGGGAGAAAACGCTTCTGCTATCGGCTCAACACCCGTTTTGATAATTTCTGCAGCCGCCTCGTAGCGCCCCTGTTTAAGTTCTGGTGTGTCTGACAGGGCTTGCGATGCAATCAAGCCTAACCCTTCAACTCGCCCTGGGTAAGCACGAGCAAAAGCCAGAGAAATATATCCACCCATTGAATGCCCAGCTAATGCAGCTTTTTCAACCTTCAGATAATCAAGCAAACCGGCGATATCAGCTGCCATGTCAACAATCTTGTATTGACCCTCCACAATTTCGCTTTCACCAAAGCCGCGCAGATCGGGGCGTATAATGTCAAAGTCATTATCCAGCAGTGAAACCACTTCCTCCCAAATCGAATGGTCCAGGGGGTAGCCATGCACAAGCACCAACGGTTTACCCTGTCCATTTTGAGTATAGGCTAATTGAATACCATTAACATTTGCTTTTTCCATTTTTATCTCCAATTGACAGCCACTTTTAGTTTACTGCCCAACTTCGAGCGGTAATTCACGAAACCATTCTCACGCCCGAATTCGTATACTTGACGGGTGATGTCCACATCTACTTTGCAGTATTCGGCGATTTTCTCCAATTCACCTGCGCGAAACCATTCCACTGCTTTGAGCCCGTCGGCAGATTTGGTCGCGCCGAGGCTCGCTTCTGCAATCGAATCAAGACTCAATCTGAAGCCTAAGGTTCGGTGAATATCCTGTAGCAGATCAAGGGTCCGGAGAGATGCGAAGTTGAAGATCGGGGCGTAAGGGCGCAGTACCGGGTAGTCAAATGCAATCAAGTTGAAACCGATCACTTTATCTGCGTTTTTGAGTTCTTCTATCAAGGCCTCAGCGTCCTTTTCCCAGAAGACGGCAAAATCATTCCGATCAGTGGAATAGGTTACGCCGCATGACAAACGTAACTTCTCAATGCCAGAGCGGCCACCTACATCTTGTAACAGGTTTTGTGTTTCGAGGTCGAAAAAGACCAGATTCATGCCTTCTCCTTTAACCAGTCGCGAGCAAAAATAACCGCCTCTTCACGTGTATTGATTTTCCCAGTGGCTTGACCTTCACGGATAGCTTCCAGGATTTCACCCACGCGGGGGCCGGGTTTGAGCTTTAACTCAGCCATCACTTCGTTGCCATCCAGCAGGCTCGGAGGGGAGACGGTTTCTGTTGGTTTTTCCCAATAGTTTTCCAGGAAGATGCGACAGATATCCAGAGTTGCTGCCCAAGTTTCTTGTGTGAGCGTATGGCCGTGTGTGGCGCGCGTATCTGCCAGCGCCAGTAGCACCAATTCTATTCCCGCCTCACCAGCATCGTGGAAGAATCGATAAATGGCTTTACGCGAAGGTGTTTTGCCCTCGCTTTCCATCCGATCGCTGTGAAAATGCATACGCATGTGATGACGAACGATGAGTTTTGCGTGCTGTATTTCCTCGTTGCTCAAATGCAGCGCTTTCAAGCGTGAAGTGGTCATATCGGCACCCTGCTCATCGTGCCCCCAGAAGCGGATGCTCCCATCGTCGACAGTGGTTTTTGAAGCGGGTTTGGCAACATCATGATATAGCGCTGAAAAGAATAGCAGCGCGCGTAGGGAGCGGTTGGTGTTGAGCGGGTTATCAAAATGTGTGGCCAACTGCTCGCGGTAACGTCCCAATCGCAAAACCAACAGACCGGTGAAAAGGTCGCCGGTGGATTCGGGATCGTAACCGATGGCCAAGGATGCAAGAATCTCTTCTAGATGATTCATTACTGCCAGCGTATGTGTCCACA
>CAZCPP010000193.1:0-7625 GCA_964500655.1 uncultured Anaerolineaceae bacterium
TCACTCTGCAACCCAACTCCTGACTCTTTCCGGCGGTCCCCAGCGTGGACGTGCGCTCGGCTCGCTAGGCATTATCGAAAACGGGGCTGTGCTCATCCGCGATGAGAAGGTCGTCGCTGTTGGAAATGCCGATGAAATGTGTGCCGCATACCCAAACGAACCCACCTTCGATGCATCTGGTAGCGTGGTCATGCCCGGATTTGTCGATCCGCACACGCACCTGATTTGGGGTGGTGATCGCGCCAAAGAATTCGAGATGCGTCTTGAAGGCGCTAAATATCTTGACATCCTCGCAGCAGGCGGCGGCATCATATCCACTGTTCGTGCTACGCGTACAGCCAGCATTGAATCGCTCATTGCTCAAGCTCGTCCACGAATGATGCGTATGTTTGCAACTGGAACCACCACCGCTGAAGCCAAAACGGGATATGGATTGCAAACTGCTACCGAACTGCGCCTGCTCAAAGCCCTACTGGCTCTTGATGACGAAGGCCCAATGGATCTTGCCATTACCTTCCTTGGCGCACACGCCATCGCCCCTGAATACAAGGATGACCCACAGGCCTATACTGATCTAGTTGTCGAGACCATGCTACCACTAGTTCAGCAGTGGTGGCAGACCCACGCCCCACGCCTGGAATTGCCATTTGTAGATGTTTTCTGCGAAACCGGGGCATTCACACTCGAGCAATCGCGTCAGATCTTGACGAAAGCCTGCTCACTGGGATTTCCGCTCAAGATCCACGCGGACGAGTTCGACAATCTGGGTGGTGCGTCCCTGGCTGTAGAGCTCGGAGCGGCCTCAGCAGACCACCTTGTCAAGACTTCTGATGCGGACATCGTAGCACTGGGCAAATCGGATACGGTGGCCGTATCTTTACCTTGTACGCCATTTGGTTTGGCTGAGTCTGAGTACACACCATCCCAGAAAATTCTTGATGCTGATGGCATTCTGGCCCTGGCTACCGACTGCAATCCTGGGACGGCCTGGAATGAGTCCATGCAATTTGCCATTGCGTTGGCATGCCGCTATATGAAATTAACACCTGCGCAGGCGATTGCTGCTTCAACAATCAACTCAGCACATGCCATTCGTCGCGCAGATGAGATCGGCTCCCTCGAAGAAGGCAAACAGGCCGATATGCTGGTGCTGTCCGTGCCCGATTACCGCAATTTAGGCTATCGCTTTGGTACGAACTTGGTCAAACAAGTCATCAAGTGCGGACGTGTGTTTTCGGTAGATGTAGGCTATTATCGCACTGCATAAATGCTAAGGGGCAAAGATATAAGTTCGGCACATGCATGTAGACCGCGAACTCACCTCCTTGCAACACGGAATAATTAACGCTAGAATGGGTTTATGACGAACAAACACGGACCGTTATTGGTCGTTGAAGATATCCCTAATGTGCTTGAGTTGCTTGAAGTGACACTGCGATTTCAAGGGTATGAGGTCTTCTCGGCTAAAAATGGGCAAGAAGCACTGGATATTCTCGAAAAAGAAACCCCAGCGCTCATTATTACTGATATTCTCATGCCCAAGCTGGATGGATTTGCACTGGTACAACAGTTACGTTATGACCCGAAAACGCAGAATATCCCTGTAATTTTTCTCTCAGCTACATACGTCACTCCCGAAGATCGCGCCTTTGCGATGAGCCTGGGTGCTTCGCGCTTTATCGAAAAGCCAATCGATACTGAAGATTTCTTGCTCACCATTGCTGAGCTGTTGAGTCAGGAACAAATTACTATCCCCACACCGTTGGAGCAACCACAGTTCTATGCAGGCTATCGTGAACGCTTAAAAATCAAGCTGCAGCACAAGAACCACCAAATCGCTCGCATTGAGCGTCTTCTTCCCAAGATAGAGGCAGATCAGAAATCTGCCTTTGAAGGCCTTTATGAACAAGCTGTAAACGACCGCAACGAAATCCAGCTTGAACTAGAAGAGTTAAAAAAGACCATTAAAAAACTCCATAATAATCAATGACAACTCCCACACTTACTGACCTTGAACGGCTGGCTCGCAATGCCGGTCAAATTTTGCGCGCCGGATATCAAAAAGAACATCATGTTGATTACAAAGGCGTGATTGACCTTGTCACTGAAATTGATCACCAATCAGAAGAATATTTACTGGGTGAAATCAAAAGAGAATTCCCCCATCATCATATTTTGGCAGAAGAAAGTGGTGGCACAAGTGGTGAAGTTCATCAATGGTACATTGATCCACTAGACGGTACAGTCAATTACGCTCATCATATTCCCATCTTTTGCGTCTCAATTGCATATGCTTCGAACGGGGCCCTGAGCCTGGCCGCCGTTTACGATCCTATGCGTGATGAGATGTACACCGCTGAACGAGGAGGGGGGGCACATCTCAACGGACATCCACTGCATGTATCCGACACTGCTGAGTTGCAGAAGAGCTTGTTGGTCACTGGCTTCCCCTATGATGCCTGGAACTCAGAATTTGACAACTTTGCCAATTTTGTAAAGTTTGCCAAGATGAGCCAAGGTGTACGTCGATTGGGTTCTGCAGCTCTTGACTTGTGCTATGTAGCAGCTGGTCGCTTTGACGGATTCTGGGAATTGGCACTCCAGCCTTGGGATGTGGCCGCTGGAGGCTTAATCTGTGAGGAGGCCGGAGCACGAGTTTCAAACATTTATGGTAAACCTGATTACATTTCACCTCCGCAATCCATCTTGGCAACTTCACCAGGTATTCATACGCGCATGCTGGAGGAGTTAGAACAGAACCATTCTTGACCAACACCACCCCTCACGGTAGAATACAATCTCGCGCGGGAGTCGCCAAGTGGTAAGGCATCAGCCTTCCAAGCTGACACTCGCGGGACTACCCCCAACATATAGACTTTGCAAGCCTGAAACCGTCCTATCACCCAGATATGGCGGTTTTTATGTCTCAAAAAACGCAACAAAAACAAACATGGGCACTAGCCTCGATAAAAATGCAAGACGCTTATACCGACTTCATGCTAAGCCGGCAAGCCATGCTTTGCACAGATGGAACGATGGGTTTTTACCAGTACACGCTGGGAAAATTCCTGAAATGGATAGAAGATCAGGGGGTTATCAGTCCGGATGAAGTTAATGCTAGATATGTTCGTGCTTACCTGGCTGAAATGTCTGGATACAGTGACACCACCTTACACGGACTTGCAAGGGCAGTAAAAACACTACTCCGCTTTTGGTATGACGAAGGCTATCTCGCCCAGCCTGTGAAATTCGCCATGCCCAGGCTATCCAGTAAACGCTTGCCTTGTCTGGACGTAGATCAGCTAAAAAAAGTCTTAAAGGCTTGTATAAAGCCTAGGGATAAAGCTCTGATAATGCTACTGGCTGATAGTGGTTTGCGGCGGTCAGAAGCCCTGGCATTGAATTGGGATGATCTTGACATACAGTCTGGACTTGTGCGCGTAAAGCGCGGAAAAGGCGGTAAGGCGCGTTCTGTTGTCATTGGCGCGACAACCAGGCGGGCGTTATTGAGTTATTCCAGGACATTGAAGAACAGGGACGATGATAGCCCACTTATCCAAACAGATGAAGGCACAAGGTTGTCAAAACCAGGTTTACGGTCTGCATTACTTCGAGTTGGAAAACGTGCTGGTATTCATGTATCCCCTCACATGTTAAGACGAACGTTTGCTACCTTGTCACTTCGCGCCGGCATGGATGTGCTGCACTTACAAGCCTTACTAGGACATGCAGGCTTGGAAATGGTACAGCACTACGCACAAATGATTGATGATGATCTATTGAAAGAACACAAGAAACACTCCCCCATTGACAACTTGTAGTTGATACGTATCGGTTGGCTACTCCCCCATTCTTGCTCTAAGAACTAAGCTGAACAGCCAGAGCGCTAAGACAGCAACAATGATTGTCGTTTCCCACTCATAATGACGCAAAATCCACGGGTCGATAAAGTCGGCTACGAAACTGGCAATAACTGCAAAGCCGATAATTGAAAGAAAGATAATCGTTTCAATGTCAATCCATCTTTTCATGTGGTTATTTTACTTTAGAAAGTAAATCCTCTCTGACAACAAATTTGCTGTAAAATAATAAAAATAGCCCCGCGGTGCTGACACACCCAGGGCGATGACCGAGCCGATAGTGGCGGCCTGGCATAGCGAATTATACACGCTCCCAGGCGGGATAATACCGGAGTGTGGAGAATGTTAACCCTTCGTCAAGTTGATAATGTTGTACAGGAAAATCTATATACTCTCAAGGGGTGTAAATTCAATCGGCAAGAACAGGGGGGAACCATCTTGTATACAAACGTTCAAATGGAAAAAGAAAATAATATTATTTTATTAGGGACTTTTCGTGTTTGGGAAAAGGGCAATGGAAGCTGTGGTTGTGGATGGTTGCCCTTGTCTGACGCCACCCCGGAATGTGAAAGGCTCAGACATTTGTTTCATATGGAAATGGTAATGCCGATTTTGGTACAAGCGCATAATGCAGCTACTCCCAGGGCCAAACCCGTTCCAGAGCAATCGGATAATGTTCAACAAGATCAAAAGACGAATTATAGAATTGCCCCGAACAAGGAAGAGGATCATAGAAAATGGGTAGCTGTGTGGAAAAAGATAAAAGGTTGGGCAGATCAGGGACAGACAATTAGTGAAATCTGTGCTGGCTTGGAAACCGCAAAGAAAAGCAAAAGCTATAATGGGCAAGTTTATGGGAAAGATACTATTGCCAAGATCATCAGGGCAGGTAAGGCGGGAGAGCTTGAAACTTCCTAAAACTTCCTAAAACTTCAAAAATCTTCGTCAATATAAGCAAATTGCGGCGCTACACTCGAAAGAGTTGGCCGCAGTTTTTTTTATCTGTTTACCTGTAAAAAGGCCGCACCCCGATGGACAAGATCGGGGCGGCGGGCAGGAACGGCGGCAACCATAAGGAGATTAGACCATGGTTACCAGAAATAAGTATACATCAAAACTTGGGGGTAACAGATACTACGCTCCAAATAAAGGCAAACTTAAGCACGTTGGGACAATACGTGGTAGGACTTACGTAAAGGGATTGACCTATGACGGCCTACTTCATTACCCTGAATTATCAGCAACAATGGGGATTGATGAGTTGGCCTGGGTGGAAAGTAAAGGCGCTGATCTTTTTAAGATTGAGAGACCAGATAGTCAGGAAACTCACAGCATTGAAATATCTAAATTTAAAAAATATGGCGAGCATGTAGATCGGGGACATGGAAAACAAATCGGCTGTGCGTTACATCACTTTGAGACAGTATCAAAGGTAAAGCGAAATGCAGCTTTAAATAATCCACCCAAAGAAACACCAGGCTATCAGCGGCCGGCCCAAATGTCTTTATTTGGGGATGATATCTCTTTTGATAAGTACGGAAACTTCCAAGGGTAATTACTAGAGTAGTATGTCCGTATATTCACCCAAAAATCAGGATGATCTAACTGCATGGAAACAACATGCAGTTAGTCATCCTGATAGTTTGGTGGATATTCCAAATAATGAAGTTGCGAAATTTACAGACGTTCAGGAAACCGCCCTCGATCTATACAATCGTGAGTTGAACGTATTTCCATTACCAACCGCCTATGAATGGAGAGAGAAACGCAGCGGCAAGAAAGCCCCGTTTATCGCCAGGCCGTTGTATTACAACCGCCTGCATCATTGCGATATTACATGTAAACACAAAGGCAGGATTGACTTCACTTACCTTTTTGATCATACAAATATCGGGCTAATGATGGGGCGCACATCTGGAAACTTGTTTGCACTGGACTGCGATAGTCAAGAAGCCTTTGAAAATATCGGGGGCGTGTTGGATAGAAAAGCCCTACCTTATTGGGCTATCACATCCCATCGTGGAGGCAGTTACATCCTGAGACTGAAAGAAGGTGAAGCAGCTAACGTCGAACTGCCTAACCATGTTGAAGTGTGGGGAAATCGTCACTATATCGTGATACCGCCTAGCATACACCCACAAGGGACAGTGTACCAGTGGGTAACGCCTGAGCCACGTTTCCACATCCAACCAGGTAAAACTATCCCCGCCGTGAGTATAAAAGATATAGAGTTTTTAGGCGTGAGTTTGGACCAAGCCGGAAAGTGGCAAAAGCCCGATTTGTTCGGCCTACCTGAGTGGGCGGGAGTTTTATCCTACGAAAACCGTAAAACCTACGCAGGCGTTATTGAAGGGGAAAGAAACCACAGACTAACATCGCTTGCTTACGATCTGAAAGCCCATCACGTTGACTTTGGCGAAGCTGAAACAGTAACCTTGAAAGCCGCAGAAAATTGCACGCCGGCCTACCCACAAAAAGACACTAAGGCCATTGTCAAAAGTGCGTACCAGAAAGAGCGTACGCCGGCGACTGACCGCAAAATAAAAACCTGGCAACTGGCTAAAACGTTTGCACAATCCTACAACTGGAAATTGACATTCGGCCGGCGATCTAATACCCGCAAGGCCGTTTACATGGCCTGCGTTGAACGTGCTAGACGTGATAATGCTTCTGTATTCCGAGCTTCTATCCGTGAGACTGCTGTCATCGCTAACAAATCCGTTACCACTGTTATGGATGCACTCGCAGACTTGTGTATCGCTGAACTTCTAAAGCGTATTGGTAGTAATGCAGACACTAAAGCCAGTTTGTACAAGTTTATATTACCTAAAGACTATTCCCAACTTAATACAATATCCTCCCCTTGCAGTAATAGTGTATTAAGTTTGGAATACCCAAAAACGCAGGCTGAAATGGATGTGTTTGGAAAACTTGGGTTTGTTACTTATCAAGTATGGCGTTATTTGTGCAACACTCCTACAAAGAACGCATACCGAACAGCAAAGGCGATGGGCAAGCCTGCATCTAGTGTATATCAAGCCTTCAAGAGATTACGCAAAAACGGGCTTGTAACGTTCGGACACGCTGAAGGACTATATTTCGGTGAAGCCAAGACGGACGCAAGCCTTCAATATTTAGCGGCTGACATGGGAGTAGATGGCAAAACAAAGCAGAAAATCCGGAACTTCGAAATTGAACGCGAACGATATATTAATCTACAGATGGCGCGTGCAATTAGAGTATTTAGATGTCTCTAAGCTGTCCGGAAATCAGGGAAACTCCAAGAATTATTGGCGTCTCATTTATAAGATATTTGCTTTGGTTTGCACCTTCCTGATCAACAAAAAAAAAGGAGGCAAGTTTTATATAACTTTAAAAAGATAAGAACAACTAGACGTATTGGTAGCCCCCAAGTGCAAATCTGGGTGTTTTTTTGGCAAATTAACCCTATAATTATGCATCGGAGGTGCAATAATATGGAATTTACACCCTATGAACTCTATGACCTGATAAACCGATCGGGGCCATTATATTTAGCAAATGCTGACCTAAGTGGCGCTTACCTGAGCGGTACTTACCTGAGGGGTGCTTACCTGAGCGACGCTAACTTGACCGACGCTAATCTGAGTGGCTCTTTCCTGAGTGGCGCCAAATATAATGACAAAACAAAATGGCCTTACGGTTTTGACCCCGAAGCAGCGGGGGCGATACTATTGATCTTCATAAAATTCGGTTAAGATAGATGCATGACATGGCAACCGAAAA
>CAZCPP010000194.1:0-7598 GCA_964500655.1 uncultured Anaerolineaceae bacterium
ATTGCTGACGGGGATTTTTATCAAAAATAATATTTGGTTATTTTGGAATCCCGATAAAAGACAAACACTCTTCCAGTGAACATCGGACCACTCGCTTCAGTCAACGCTGGAGCATGTGTCGCCAGAACAGGAAAGACAACCAAAGCGATCATCCCATCTGCAAAAAAGAAAAGTGCGCCAATGACGGCAACTACAAATCCAATCAACCCCAACCAGCCAGATACTTCCTGTTGACGCAGATACAAGCCCATATATCCAAAAACGGCCAGCAACGCGCTTATTATGTGGAAAAGCTGGCTGGGTGCAAATAAAGGATGTAGCGGGACATCGACACCAGCGAATGTCTCAAACGGAAGAACGAGAATCCAGAATGCTACTGCTGCAATGCCAGCACCGAGCAGGTCTAATCCACACAAGCGAATGAATTTTGTCTTAGTAATCATAGATTTTCTCCTAAGTACAACGATTTCGACACCGCCTAACGCGGGGTTGGGCCACTTTTTGCTTATTTTTTCGCTTGAAATTAATGCTTAACTCAAGATAACCTATACTTATGATTCTACGCTTTATGCTCCAACTCGGCAAAATGCTGACTAACTAAGCCTTGGTAGCCATTCGTTTTCATCAAACCCAACCAGCGCATACATCTGTGCTTCAAACGCGTGCAGCGTACAATCGGCAACCTCGAAGCCCTGACGGAAGAGCAGGATAAACTGATCGCGGGACAGGTTTTTGATCTCCGTTTTTATCCTGGCGGCCTTATCCGCATCGCTCTTACTAAGATAGCCCTTACTTTTTTCTCGAATTTGGTTATTGTCATAGCCGGCTTTTTTCAAAACTTGTTCGCAGTAATTATCTGTATCAAAGTATCTTCCAGCCCTTTTATGGTTAATAAAGCGATGTAAAATATCTCTCGAGCGTAACGATTCAACTTGATATTTCGATATGGAGATCAATCTTAAAATGGCATTAACACCAGGTTTGTACTCCTGCATATCAGATTTTCCAGAAGCATTGCTAACCATAAGATAGTCAACATCGTCGCGATACGCATAGCCTTTTGGAGGGTTGTCGTAATTCACGAGTGCTTCCAATCCAAGGTTATCATATACGCCTCCATCCCATAAATGAAGCTTATCTGGTACTTTTATTTTATCTAATGGCTTTTTTATTTTATTTTCGTATTCATACCAATTGAACCCGTTTGTTTTGAGCGCCATAGGTCCAACCAAAACCGGGAATCCTGCTGAGGCTGCTATTGCATCGCATAAGGGCACCTCCGGGTGGTCAACATATCCTATCTTAGAGTCACCCATACGTTTAGACTCGAATCTGAAGTTGACTCCTGATTCATAACAGGCGGTGTTTATAATCCACCTTGGTTCTCTCTCCGCAAGATCTTCAGTTCCTGTATTACCCTTCGGCAGCTGGTTGACACTGATGTTGATACCCATCTCATTCCTCATCCGTCTGGAGATAAGGTTCGCCCGACTGGAGAACAGCCGGAAGGGCCACTTGAAGATATCACCCACAACATTGCGTTGTAGGTTGGCCGAAGTCAACGTCTTATAGGCAAAAGGCACGAAATCTTTGAGATATTTAGTGCTACTCGGCCATTTGAAGCCGTTGTTTTGATATACCAACCCAATCGCCATCGATCCACCAGACACTGTTGAAATAAAGGAAAAATGTTCGAGCAGCTCGCTCTTTGCAAGCCTTGCAAGAACGCCAATGTGAAAGGCAGCAGCTCGATAACCGCCACCAGAAAGTGCAATCCCGATCTTCATGATACGATCCTCCATTTTGATAAACAAAAAATTGTTGTCACTATTCAGTTACAGTGAATTGGATCCATAATTTTTCGCCACTGGTGTCCCATTCAAGTTGTTTTTCAAACTCTTTCCATGCTTTTTTATTAATGTTTTTTGGCTTTTTAAGCGGGGTTTGCTCATCAGGGATCTCGTCAGTTCGGATAACGCGACCATGGGCTTTTTCATTCAAGCGTTTGAGAAGGTTCTTCGCAGGATGCTCCCAATGCATACTTTCATCTGCCCAATCCGAATCCACCGGGATCATAACAACCAAATCTGGGTTGTCCATCATTTCTAGTCCTTTTTCTCGTAAAGTTGCATTATGACTACCATGATGTGCAGTTTTATAAAGAACTGTACGATTTAGCAGATCCTCAGTGGTTATTGCTTTGCCGCTGATATTATCAATCCAAGAAAGGTCATGCCATGAAAGCCAATTCCCAACTTGAGCATCTCCCGGAAACAATAAAACTTTTTTGGGTGTCGTCTCTGTTAACTCAATAGCAAGTACCAAGCTGGTGTTATTAGTTTTACTATTAATTGAAAGTGAGAGTGTTTCTGCTGTTTGCAACCACGCATCATCGATTCGACGCCAATGAGCATTGCGTTCGTCAACATCTATGGGGCCATAATGTTTCTCAAAAAACGCTTTGTGCTTTTTATAGGCAGGAGAAGATTGATTTACTTTTTCTAAAAAAGCACCAAAAGGAAGACTTTGTCTGTAAAGATTTTGGTCATTTGGATCATCAGATCCACCAGCAGCAAGCACTGCAGAGGCAAACGAGGACATCGCATTCACTCTTGTCACTTCAGGATATAACTCACTCTTTCTTTCCAGACTCCGAATCCATTCGACATCTTTAGGCGGAGCAAGTACATAGATTTTCACTCCTGGCACCTCAGGAATATTGAGGGGGCTTTCTCCAGGCTGGCGATAATCATTATGATGTAAAAATTTGTGAGCACTTTTCTCACGCAAAAAATTTAATTGTGCTTCTTTTTCCCCAACTGCAAATAATCCGTCAGGAGATTCATATTCATATTCATAACCAAGCACATTTTGTAATTTGTTTGCTAGTTCAGGCTTAGCCCCTAATTGTGAAATCGCTGATTGAAGAGCGCGGATTTTCATGCCGTAACGTTTCTTCAATTCTTTGGCAGCCGGATCATTTGGATTCTCCGTCCAGGCTAGCCAAAGATCATCGATCTGCATTTGTTCAAAAATTTCTTTTCCATATTTGAAGCCATGGAGATGATCGGTATGCTCGTGAGTAATTGCGACTATGTGGATGTGTTTTCCGGTGGCTTTCGATATATTTTCCACCACCAGCTCCAAACGAGCCTCGCGGTTTGGATATTGGTGGTGAACACCACAATCGATAAGCATATAACGCGGTTTTTTATCTTCACCGCGAAATGCCAGCAGGAAACAATCTCCAAAACCGGGGTTATACATACGAATGGTAATACCTGATTTTGGTGCTTTCAAAACAGAGTTATCATCAGATTGAGAAACCATTACAATACCTCCTCTTGATCATATGTTCCATGCAGCAAAGCAAAGGGTTCATGCCCTAAATTTTTTTCAGAGTCTTTAATGTCCTTGGCAGCACTTTCAAAAAATTCCTTACGCTTATCACCATAAAGCGTTGTGCGTAACGAAGGAGTTTCTTCCCCAAGAATAAATTTTCGCATACGATCCAGGCGATTTTTGCTCCTGATACGGGCAAAAATACAGTAACGCACTTCAGCTGAATCTGGGTCTACAAGCAAGGTGCACCCTCCCCGAAAAATGAAATCTGGTTTCGGGAGCTGATCTAGCTTTCCTAGATCAGCTTGATCTTGAGTTTCAAGATCGAAGTAACCTCTTCGCCGTTGGGTGATCTCAATCACCAATTCAGTCCGAGATTGCTCATTTGGGTTGATGCGGCGAGCAGGGCGAACGGAGTGGACTTCAAAATTCGGAACACCTGTTTCACTGTTACGAAATAAAGCCTCAGGAGCATCAGTGTCCAAAACTAACCTTGCTGCTTTCGCAGCTCCTAATGCGGATTCCTTTGAAAACCAATCGTGCACAAAGGCCTGACTTTTCTTTGCCTGATCGTATATATCTTTACGGTTTTTAGTTACCCACCATTCTGGCGCCAATTTTTTAAGACCCCTTGATGTTTTAAAGACCTGCCGAAATGCTTTCTGTTCTTCCTCGCTTGGTTTATGCCAAAGAAGATTCTCTTCGGTTAGGTTGTTGATATCCCTTGGGTAAATCCCGCGCTGACGAAAGGCATCTATTACAGCAAGTCGATAATGATAGGGGTCATCAGCTACAAGATCTGTATCGGCAGTAATTAAAGCTCTCAGGAAATCTCCAAAATCAACATCCACTGGCGGGCAATAATCTAATGCCCGGATACACATATACATAATATGGCGGGCGGTCTTTGAGGCTTCCTTGGCCAACCTTTTTACTAAATCTGGATGAATCGCACCAGGGGGAAGAATGCCACTTCCGCCGGTAGCAATTCGCAATAAATCAGCAATCCGTCTTTTATAGATTGTTAAAAAAGCGTCGAATACCGCCGCAACCAAAATTGCTCCACGCTCATGCGGTTCAGTTGTTGTGAGAATCTTTGTGGGGTTCGGTATCTCAGGAATCCACTCTTTACTTTCAGGATCAACTTTACCAATAGCGCTGCGCAATGCTCCATATCGTCCAATTGCCTGCCCAAATTGAAAGGCGAGTTGCCCGAGCAGGTTTTGGCTATCAAGCTCACCGCGGGTGCGCTTGATCTGGTCATGTAAAACTTCTGGATAAGTAAAGTGTTGGAATAACGCCACAATGTCAGCAACCGCTTCATGGAGGGCCCATACATCGATATTGGTGGGTTCAATAAAACGGCGATGGAGTCCATCAAGCAAAGCATGTGTGGTCTCATGCGCAACAATATCGTGGGAAAGACAGGTGAATATAGTTTCTCCTGGCATATTCTCACCAAAATTAGACACGCCAGCAGGAAAATAGCCAAATAGCAAAGCTTTCTTTACTGGGCTAAAATAAGCATTAGCTTCACGGAGTGCATGTGGGTATATTCGCAACTTTCCAATGTATTCTTCTTTAATTTTTTCTTCATCTTTGAACATTCTTGAAGACCATAATATTGGGCGACCCAGAGCATGCTCAAAGTGTCTAATTGTTGTTCGGGCTACCGCATAAACCATTTGTTGGTGGAATTGGGGATTACTTTCAGAAGGAGGGAGTCCATCTTGGGCCAGAAGGCTTACATCATTCAAATCTACAGGGGGATAGAAAAGGTTACTCGCTGGATCATAATCTATCACTTCAAGGTAATCATCTATTGGACCTTCTAGAATGCTCTTTTCCCAAGGCAATTTGATTGTAACTTCGTTGATATCATGGGTTTCTATTCGCCGACTCAAAATTGGATCAAAAGCAAATACACGAAGTCGTCTAAATGGTGGGGATGGGACTCTTTTATTTTCAATTTTTAGCGGCATAATTTCCTCTTTCCTATGAGTTCTCTTCGGACTTGTTTTCTCTTTTTTTTATCCTTTTATTGTTACATGGTCATTATAATTATTGACTAATTTTGTTTTACAAAAGTAAAATGTACGTACTCGAGCAGGATACGCAGGCCGCTGGAGTTGGTAAACTCACGCAACTCTTCTAGCGAACACGTGTGGTAATAGCGACAACATGCCGTTGAGTGAGAGTTCGGTAATATGTGCCTTTTCGATCTCATCTGGAAGATCAGGGGGTAAGGATGTATATTCCGTTTGCAGCGATAGGGATCGCTGTTAGGTGGTCAGCGGTTGTTTGTGCAAATATGGGGATGCCGCTGGGTAATATAAGTGCTAACACCAAAAACAAAACCCTTGGACGCTCAAATCGAGTCTTCGTCGCTTTCCTCCTCAATCCGATCAAAAGTTTTTCTTTTTGGATTGATAACATTTGGTATTATCTACTGCTTTAAGTTAATGCAATTGTGAACTTGCAATCACCATACTGCATTTGAAGAAAATTTATTTATTTTTGGGGTTCAGGGGTGGATTGAAAATTCTTTTCTCGAAAAATGCCCCGCGTCTAAAAAACTACGTTGCAACAATATTATTACAAATTCAATCAATCATGTCAATAGACAAAAACCTGAGCAACATGAGTTACGTATAAATGAATCCCCAAGCAGAGCAGAGAAGAAAATCCTGATAAATGGTTTATTAAGGTTCAATCAAGAATTAAAATGATTGGAATTTATGGATACAATAGGCAGACTGGACGACTTAACCAACCCGAGATGGTTTAGCTAATAACAAGGTGCATTCGATAGGAGTGTACGTCGTCAAATAAAATGAGACAAAAAGGTCAATCTGCTAAGAGACACATGATTACAAAACTCTCTAAGAAAACATTAATCATGTCCCCCGGAGGATAAGACACATCCAACGATAATCTGCCCCTAAGGTGATATATAGCAGTAGTATACCTGGAACCTGATCAATAGGGCCATACATAGGAATTTATATAGGGATTTCAAAAAGATACTTAAAACGGCAGGGCTTCCTGATATGCGCTTTCATGATTTGCGCCATACCGCGGCGACTCTCATGCTTGAGCAAGGGGTTCACCCGAAAGTAGTTCAAGAACGGTTAGGGCATTCCGATATAACTTTGACCTTGAATACATATTCACACGTGTTGCCATCGATGCAAGAATCAGCCGCAGAAAAGATGGGAGCATTGCTAAACTCTATTGAGGTAAGTAGTGAGCTAAAATATATAGCAGAGTGAATCACACCAGTTAGGAAGTTTAGACATGGTTCGCAAAGCGGGAACGATGTACACGCTCTGGTAGGCAGCATGAATTTCTTCCCGACTGGGTAACTTCAGGGCTTCCATAGCTCCAATTCTGTCCGCTTTGCACGATTTTGACAATGGTAAGGTTCAAAATGATTTTGAGCCTGAGTTGTTACACGTTTGTAACCAATCTCATTAAGTCTTTTTACGGATCGTATACTTCTACCGTCCCATAAGCTGACGTGATCCAACGTTCCATGCCACCAATGACATAGATCTTCCCATCCACTACGCTGGTGCGAGGCCCAAACCTTCCGGTGGGCATGTCGGGTGCTGTTGCCCAGGAATCCGTTGCGGGGTCATAGACTTCCACAGTGGCCACACCTGGATAGCCGGAAACACCTGGAACATAACCCCCGATGGTATAGATCTTCCCATCCAGCGCGCTGGTGGATAACGCGTGTATTGCGGTGGGCATCTCAGATTTCATAGTCCAGGTGTCGGTCGACGGGTCATACTCGTCGACTCTCTGAGAACCCCCATAGCCGCCTATGACATAGATCTTCTCATCCACCACGCTGCTGAAACCAGCAGCTCTTGACACTGGCATGTCGCCCTTCTGGGTCCAGGTGTCCGTCGCCGGATCATACACTTCCACCGTCAGAACATGATTTCGATCAGGAGACGATGCCTGCGACCCGCCAATGATGTAGATCTTCCCGTTCACTACATTGGCGGAATGCCAGCCTCTTGCAGTGGGCATCGGAGACTTTGCGGTCCAGGTGTCGGTTGCAGGATCGTATTCTTCCACCGTCGAGTAAGTCTCTACCGATGTATATGAAGCCGAAGAACCTGCGCCACCCCCGATGGCATAGATCTTCCCATCCACCACGCTGGTGGATAACCCCTGTCTTCCGGTGGGCATCTGAGCAATTGTTGTCCAGGTGGCCGGGGCTGGCACTTCAACTAAGACGGTGC
>CAZCPP010000195.1:0-7558 GCA_964500655.1 uncultured Anaerolineaceae bacterium
ATATAGGGAGGAATAAATATAATAATAGATGAGTGAGTGAGTAAAAACAGGCGATTAACACACACTAAAAATTATTATATATAATATTATCAAAAGCCCTCCTTTCCATCGCGAGGGCTTTTATTTTGATAGGATTTTCTTGATAGCGGTGATATAACCAGCCCGGTAAAGTGTTCGTCCACTCACATTCTTAACACGTCCGTTGGCCTCAACCTTCCACCCTTCGGTTTTCATCAATTTGTCCGAGATGGCATGGGTTAGCGCCTCAATCTCGCTGTCAGTGAGATCAATGAAGGGTGGCAACACATCGACAGTCTGTTGTGGTAATTGCTGCGGTTGCCACGTAGCGGAACGCTGATCAATCACCACTTCTGATTGCCGCTTGAGCAAGTTGACCTGTCCCTTTAGTTTGGTGTTCTCCGCCAACACTGTGCCGAATACGGCGCGTACCGCTGGATCGGGTATCTTATCAAGCAACGCATAGACAGGACTCTTGTCCGGTTTGGACTGCTTTTTCATAGATCCGCCCGTATGGTTAGCCCAAGCCGAAATCAGGGCGCGAAAATCTTCGCCTCTCTTGTTTCGTATTGACTGCGCCTTCGGTCCCCCCTTTCCCTCGGATAGTCGTCCAATGGTGGCAACGGAAAAGTCCCTACTGCCCAGCTTGTGCTGCTCGCGGCAAACTTGATGAATGATGTTCAGGCTACGCTGCTTACGCGCGTTCGCATTGGTCTTCAACTGTTCCAGTAATTGATCCGGTATCATTGCTTCCTCCATTCTCGGTGGTCGAGGGCCGGATATTTTTTACCAGCCGTGGATGTCACATTTGAAAAAGAGATCTGGCGGTCCATCTGATTTTCGATCACATTCATGGTATCTTCGAGCAGGCCGATTTCACGAAGCAACACTATGCCGTCGGATACAGCAACGGCATTTTTCAAACTGCCGGTTCTCGCTTGAATCAGCCGCATTACTTCGTTACCTACCAACAGCTGCTGGCATTGGGTGAGCTTGAAAAATACCGGCGACCTACCATTTATCGCCAACATTGCATCGAGGATTTGACTGCGCCGCAGGGTGGCCTTGCCGGCGTCGATCTCCGGGTAGAGCGCGGCATTTTCGCAGATCACCTCAAGCTGGTACATCTCGGAAGTGGTTTCCTCCAAGGCGTACTGCAAGTCACTAATGCCACCTACTGGCACGAGCTTGATGCCATCGTCATTGGAATCTCCAAGGAGCTGCTTGCAGCGATCAATGAGCCGCAACGTGGCATGGAGGTCATGGCAGAGTTTGTCTGCCTTCACCGCCTCTTCCTCGTGGTCACGGCTCAAACGATCCAATTCGACGGTTTGCAAGAAAGGGCGGTCTTGAGCTTCACACACAAACCGCAAGTCCTCAAGCTCGTTGATCTGCTGCTCAAAGCGTACATAACGGTTTGAACACTCGGACAGTTGATAACTTATAAAATTGAAGTGGGCAATTAGCCCCGGAAGGAACGCGGGGCCGGAGATGAAGAAACGACAGCGGATGCAGTTCTTTTCCGTGGGGTAGCCGGCAACCGGAGCGTACACCTTTTGGTTCGGATCGCTCTTGTTATCTTTCAAGCATTCTCCGCCCACATCGCAGCCGCCACACCCAACCGGACAGATGCCCTTGTCTTCGACCACAAATCCCGGGGTGGATTTCTGCCGGTTGGCCGCGATAATCGCCACAGGATCGTTGTAGGAAAATCGTTCTTCGATCTGCTGGTAGGTCGCCTCCTGGAGAAAACGGCGATAGCCCACTTGCTCATTCTCAAGCAGCCGCTTGTCCGCCTCCTGCATCACCTCGGTCACATGCGCCTTCCCCGCCTTGGTGTAGTAAAGCGTCATAATCAGCCGCGTATGACCGACGATGAGCTTGGAAAGTATAGGGAAAGGCACACCGCCTTCCAGGGCGTAGGCGGTGATGAGCGAGACACGCAGAGAGTGAAGGCCATAATAGGTGCTACGGTCAGAGTTTGGATCAACGAATCGAATATTGGAGCCGTCGTCCAACGTTTCACCTAACGCCTCGCAGCGTCTCTCCAGTTTAGCAAGGAGTCGATACCAGATACCACGAAAGGCAGTTGCGACCAATGGCTTCGCCCGATCTTTGTTTTTTTTGCGGCGGCGTTTCGGAACAGAAAACAGCATGTGCCCATCGCCTCCAGGATGGATTTGTGAGGCTTGGTAAACCCGAAGTGTTTTCGGTTCAAGTCAACCCACGCAATAGGTTCATCAATCGGATTGCATTTCTCCTGCCAGTTGCGAAGCTTCTCCAGCCAGTAGAGCACAGCGTCGTTTTGCCACGGGATGACGTAACCCTTTTCCCCTTCGTCCTTGTTGATGTCAGCGGTCTTGTTGGTATTGATGTAGAACCCCGTCATCGTCTGCCGGGTGCTGACATCGACGCTACGATGAAAGACGCCGCGCAGGTAGGGGCGTTTTCCGCTGCCTATGGTTAAAAGCAGGTCGTTCAGCCGCCATTGTCCGTTTTCGTAACGCCAGGTATCGGCCTCGCCGGAGTCGAGCATCCGCACCTGATAGGTGCGTAGCGGCAATTCCAGCTTGATGTAAAGCGCCACGGCGCGCACAGGCGACCAAAATTCGTAGATTTCCTTTTTGCCGACAACGTTCTTGCTGCCGCCAGCACTTATTCGGTAATTGTTGACGGTGCGCTTTCGCCATACACAATCAGGGTCGGCCTCGTCAATCAGGCTCGGATCGACCTCGAACCAGTCGCTTCCACGAGTGCCGTCAATAGCCTGCTGCGCCCACATCCAATCCCTGAAATGCGGCCCCTGGCACAGCATTTGCCGCAGTTCTCTGATATAGCGGAAGGGCAGCGGCGTCTTTATCGTCTCGGCCTGCGTCAGACCTTTATGAGTCCTGCGGGGCACTGGATTGTGGTATTCGGAGGGGATAACTCTATTCCCGTGATCATCCTCCACCGAGAGCGTTTCCTCCAACACCCAGTTGAGAAAGATGTGGATGTGGTTGTTGTAATCGATGCCCGTTGTTGTATTGAGTGCGAGTCGGTCCCAAAAGCACGGCGCGCGATAGCTCTTGCGCAAGAAGTTGTAGGGATTTCGTTCCAGATTCAATTTGTGGAGGTAGTGGAGCAGGAACTTGTCGAGGGATCTCATCTTTTTTGACCTTCCACGCTGCTGGTCTTTGAACCACGCCGCCGCAAGCTCCCGCCAGTCCTCCAGTGCTGGATTGATCTGGCACACGTAGTTGAACTCCGGATCGATTTTCTTGCCCGGAAGTTTTTTTGTCATTCTTATTTCCTCTTCAATCGAGGATGGGGGCCGGAGAGCAATCCCATCGGGTCAATGTCTTCAAAGCCGTATCGCATAAAATCGGGGGGTTGTATGGCCTCACCGCGATCCAAGGCGGCAGCGCCATCGCCCAAGGCACTGGTCACCTTTTCGATGGTCGGTTCCGTGTAGACGAGTTGCGATTCCAACGCTTTGTGATGCAGCGCCTTCTTGCGGATCAATGGGTCGATCTTCGCATCGGTCATGCGCTGGCCGTAGGAATGTCGGTGACCGTGGGGCGTGGTGCCGTTCACCTTCATCGGGTCCAACCCAATGCGCTTCACAGCGCGAGCATGAGATTCGATGCAGGCATCAAGCGAATAAGGTTTGCCGCTTTCGCTGACGAATGCAAAAGGATGGTGACACTCCATCATCGCACGTTGGATCAAATATCGGTCCCACAGTTGCTTGAACAGTTTTCCCGTCCAACGTGGAAACCAATGGATGTGCATGTAGTGGGCCTTGCTGTCGAGCAGGTTTCCTTTCCAACCCGCATGAAGCGTATCAGTAGGGAAATAGTCCGTGCGCGGGCGCATCTGGTATTTACCGCGCAGATAGGCTTTGCGGTTGCATTTGATTGGCTTGCCGTTGACATCCAACCAATCCACCGGAGCCGCCCCTTCGCTTGGGTGGTAGATGCGCACCATCGCCACCTCCGGTTCTCGGGGATCGGGTAAGACATCGTGGACATACAGGTGAAACGGCTCGGACATACGGGTCCCGCCACAGTGCTGGAGCACAGTAATGAGAATATCCCGCAGATTCAGCCGTTCTTCGGGCCGGGGACTCATTTGCTTTCCGGGGACAATGAAACCCTTGAACAAAAGATCGAGAAAACGGTCATCGGGAAAGAACTTAACGCCATCGCGCTCGATTTTTGGATTGCGTTTGAGCAAGGTGTTGCGAGCCTTTTTCGCCGCAACAGAGGCAATGCTCCGGTCCCACGCGTGACCCAAAAACGCGCGGCTGTGCCTCTGGTGGTAAGCCGCCCAGTTGAGCATTTCCTCATAGCGCGTTGCTTGACGCCACGGGTTCAGAGGCGTCGTCCCCATTCGCTCTGCCATCCAATCCGAAAATGCCGAAACCTGATAGGCCAATTGTCCAGCAAACCTGCTGTTTTTCGGAAGCCAATACAGGCCACTGGGATCTTTACCGTCTTCACCGATGGTGCCGGTGTAGAGTCGCTGTACGAAGGTGGTAAAGAGCTGCTTCGGGTCATCAAAGCATTCATGGTTCGCTGCCATGTAGTCGAGCAGCAGCCCCACGGCCTGCACAACCTTCTGCATCCAGGCAAAGCTCTTGGCATGGGACTTCTCCGACAGGTAATTGACCAGCGGCTTCAAAGGGCCATAGTCGGTCAACACCACCGGCAGTTCCGTCTCAATGCCCGTGTTGTCCTTCACTACTTTGGCTCTTACTGTGGTGTGGTGCATTGTTACTTCTCACTCAACAGTTCTTGGAGCATCATGCCAAGTGCCACATTGCGCTGCTGCGCCTTGGGCGGAGCGCACACAGCTTTCCGACCGGCTTCTTCATCCCCAATCAAAATAACCTGCTTTTCAGCCCGGGTAATGGCAGTATAAACAAAAGTACGGTCCATTAGCCGTCCAGGCAAAACAGGCACAATAACACGCTCAAATTGGCTTCCTTGGGCCTTATGCAGGGTGATGCTATAACTGAGTGCCATTTTAAAAATATCGTTCGCAAAAACGAAAAATAAACCTCCCTCGAACTCTGCCCGGGCAAAGGCTGGTTCGTCCTCTCCAACATCTTTTGGCTCGGGAAAAACCTCAATGATTCTCCCCAGTGCTCCGTTCAGGATTCCTCTTGACCAGTTGTTTTCGGTGTACATTATTCGGTCTCCCTCTCGAAAACCGGAGTGCTCCCCGAAAACCATTATCTCAGGATTCTGAACGGTATATTTCAATACGCACTGACTGTTGATCTCCGTAGTTAGGGCGTTTGTGGGTGTAATGACTTGCGTGGTTCCCGGGCTTTGGTGGTACAGATCCAGAACCGCATTCACCATGCCATTCTTACCGTTTGCAATGAAAGTCACTCCCCCTCCAAAACGCAGGTGATCAGGCCATCGTCCTTCTCGTATCAAACGAGAAACAACAGGAATACCTGTGCGCTCATCCTGCCTCATGATCTGGCTTAATCGCGCTTTCGGGATATTGCCCAACTCAACAAGAACATGAAACAAAAGTCCCGGCCCGATTGGAGGCAGTTGCGCTGCGTCTCCAACAAAGACAATACGCACCAGATCGGGAGCTATATTTTTGAACATCCTGTAAGCAAGCATGATATCTACCATTGAGGCCTCATCAATGATCAAGAATGATTCCCTTGCAATGGGATATTCCAGCACATGGTTGATAAATTTTGCGATTGTCATCGCATGCCGGCCTGTCACTTCTGCCATTCGTTGACTTGCTCTGCCTGAAAGAGCGACTTGGTGGATTGGATATCCTGCTCGGGACAGTACATAGTATAGCGCTTTTAAGGTAGTGGTCTTTCCCGTTCCGGCTCCCCCGGTAAGCATAATTAATGGTCGCCTCGCACAGATGTGGACAGCGGCCCGTTGGTCGGGATTTAACGTCAACTCCTCAATGGATTCAAACTCCTTCAGGTACTCGATGATCTTGTCTTCTGTAAGATGTTGGCAAATAGACTTTTGCAAGACCTTTGCCAAGAACTCGGCAACTGTTTTCTCGATTACTATTGCACCGAAGGAGTGATAGAGACCCGTCTTTTCAGAGTAAACATAAGCTCCATTGCTTTTTCCCAAAGCTAAAGCTTTAGTAACCAATGCAGTTTTTCCAAGAATCCTTCGGGCTCTGGATTTTACAGCAGTATAAGACGCGCAGGTATGCTTGTCTTTCAGCAAGCTATAAAGAGCCTCCTCAATAGCAGCCATCAAACGCCTGTGGTCGTCCTCTGCAACGCCAAAGATGCTCCGGGCTATTTCATCAATCTGTTTCCATGATGCTGTGAATGAAAGTAGCCTGTAAGGATCTTCCTGCAATTTTGCCAGGGTATCTTGCCCGTGAAAATTATAGACCCTTCTGGCTAGCTTCAGCGGAAACTTAACTTTCTGAAAAAACCTGTAAACATCGGAACCGGCATGCTCTTGCCAAACATCAACCATCTTTTGAGCAAGATTTGGATTGATTATTTTCGCAAGCGTTGGGACATCAGCACTATCCAGTATTGAAAACAGTTCGTCTCCAAATGTATCCCAAAGCTTTCTGGCCTTGACGACGCCAATACGCTCGTATTTTGGATTGTCAGCCAGCGCTTGGACAATATGCTCACCCGATGGTCTCTGAAGAACCACGGAGTCCGGACCGTCTATTTGAATCTCCTTGTGTTTATAACCGTCAGCGGAAACATTTTTTTCAGTACGTTTACCTCCATAAATCTCGTACCATTCACCAATGGCAATATCCTTTGGGGTGTGCTGATGGTAAGATTTAACTACAAATACTGTGGTTGGGCTAAGTTTGTTTCCCTTAAAGTCAACCTCCAGCCCGGCACAGATAATTCCCTTCGCGGAGCTATAGCGAATGCCTGTTATACGAAGCAATAGAGAAAAAGAGGCAGGAGCATTCATCTTGGTATTCTTCCAGTTTCCAATAGGATTTCTTCTAACAGTCCATACTGAGATAGCTTTTGTTTAAGCTTTTTAACTTCAGCCTTTAGAACTGCGTTTTGCTCCTCAACGGCCTGAAGTCTTCGTGATATTGCGCGGTTGGAAACCCCGCCAGCTATAACCACCTTTGGCTTATCACCGGTTTCACTGCAAAGTATTCCCTTATTTCGTAAATCATTTTCAAAGTATTCCAGCGCTTTTTTGACTTTCGGGTTTTGCTGAAGCACAGACTTTGCAAAGCCGCATTCTTTTGCTATCTCGGTTCTATTTAACTTGCTGCCGCGAGCGTATTGGCGAATTTCGGTATTGTCTTTGCTGGCTATCCAGTAAATAAAAGCCCGGTAGTTTTCTTCTGCTTTTTGCCGGCCACTTTTACCCATTTCCGATTATCCTTAACGCTTTTGTGATTGTACGGTCTGTGTATTTTCCAGGATTTCGTTTCCCTCTATCAATCGCTGTTCGGAGAAGTCTATAGTGAACGATTTCAGACTCAACGCCAGATCTTAATTGACCAAGCACCCATCCAAATTCACGGCCGCTATTAGATGAATCTTTTAAAGCAC
>CAZCPP010000196.1:0-7497 GCA_964500655.1 uncultured Anaerolineaceae bacterium
CTTGAGAAGTGCTTATGATGAACTCCAACTGCTCAAAGCCGCGTAACATCAGTGATTAATAGGATATGGCAATTGGCCAGTATTTGCACTAATCACAATTGCAATGATCAGGATTGAAAAGAGTAATGTAGAAACCAACAACCATTTCTTCATAAAACGAAATGATGTACTTTAAAAGTACAGATGAGCGTGGCGAATTTACTACTTTCACACTACACATCTATACAACTCCAGCATCAGGGCATCTCGGCTTCGATAGCTTTTTGTATGCTTTCCTGTCGCGCTTTCCAAGCCTCATAAAAGACTGGAATGAGCGAAATCAGAATAATGGCAATGATCACAAGTTCAAAATTCTTTTTTACAAATGGCATCGTGCCAAAGAAATAGCCAGCGAACGAGAACAATGGAACCCATACAAAAGCGCCGATAATGTTATAGGAGAAGAAGTAGTTATAAGACATCTTTCCGATACCGGCGACAAAGGGCGCAAAAGTGCGAATGATAGGCACGAAACGCGCCAGGACAATCGTCTTACCACCATGTTTCTCAAAGAAAGCGTGTGTGCGATCAATATATTCCTTCTTCACCCAGCGACTGCCATAAGCACGCTCACCAACAAAATGGCCAATCCAATAGTTAACGGTATCTCCTAAGATAGCCGCGGCGATGAGTAAACCAACCATCAGATATATATTGAGAGCTTCACCCATCACAGGTGACGCAAATGTGCCTGCGGCAAAGAGGAGTGAATCTCCCGGCAGGAAGGGTGTGACTACAAATCCTGTCTCCATGAATACTACGAAGAATAGTATTGCGTAGGTCCACGTACCATACTGGCTAATGATATTTGCCAGATGCTCATCCAAATGCAAAAACAGATCGATCAGGTAAGAAAATAATTCCATGGCTCTCCTTTTCGTTCAGGCTATCACAAGCGCCGATTATACCTCGTTCCCGTTATCTGAGAAGGTTTGCGAGTTTCCCGTTTTTAAGCGGCTACCCCAATCTGCAATAATCAGTAACACCACACTTCCAAATGTGGACATTCCTAAATTGAGCTGCCCCATCGGGATAAAAAGCCATTCTTGCCAAATGCCCACCGAATGTCCCAAGGTAAAACCTAGCCAACTGAAAAATATAAAAAGGATCAACCGTCCCAACCCACCGCCGCGGATTAGATGATATAGGGCTCCATACAAACTGGCGATCAGAAGGGCGAATACAAGGGTAGGAATTGTCATGATATAGGCTCCCATCTAACAATGAGTTGACTACTCGCAAGGCTATACGATGATTCCGCCACCAATAAGTACATCGCCATCGTAAAAGACTGCCGCCTGACCGGGTGTGACGTCTCTCTGCGGCGCATCAAACCAGACCATAGCCTGTCGTCCACCTTCGACAGGCGTTACTTGCGCTTCGGCTTCCTTAGCTGTATAGCGAATTTTAACTTCAGCCCGAAAAGATTTTTGCGGCGCTTCGCCCGATAACCAATTAATATCATCAGCAATCAACTCGTTTGTGCCAAGTTCATTTGCTTCACCAACGATTAGGGTATTTGTATCAGTATCTTTGCCTAACACATACAACGGCACAGGAGAACTTACCTCAAGGCCTTTGCGCTGACCGATAGTATAGTTCGCTAATCCAGTATGTTGGCCAAGTACACTTCCATTAAAAGTCACAATTTCACCGGATTCTAGCATTTCTGGCGCGTTACGTTCGATGAAATGACGATAATCTTCACCTGCCAAGAAGCATAAATCCTGGCTGTCAGGGCGTTTATGAACAGGCAAATTCAAGGACTCCGCCATGCGTCGAATTTCCGCTTTTGAGTACTCCCCTACCGGAAATAGCGCTTTGGATAGTTCTTCCTGTGTCAAGACATGTAGCACATATGACTGATCTTTAGATGGGTCTACAGCACGCAAAAGTTGGTATTTTCCATCTTTTGTATTGATTTTACGGACATAGTGCCCGGTTGCCAAATAATCTGCGTCGAGAGCCAGTGCATGTTCGAGCAAGAATGTCCATCGGATTTGACGATTACAAATAAGACACGGATTCGGCGTCTGCCCGGCTGCATAGCCGTCCAAAAAGTATTGCACTACGGTTTCACGAAAAACTTCTTTAGCATCCACCACATAAAATGGAACCTCGAGCTTGGCAGCCACACGACGCGCCATCGCCATTGAATCGGGAGTGCAACAACGATTTGAATTTTCCTTTCCTGGCTCCGACCACAGCCGCATCATCATACCAATAACATCATAACCCTGCTGCTTTAGTAGGGCTGCTGTGACAGACGAGTCCACACCTCCAGACATGGCTACAGCTACTTTAGACATCTTGCCCTCTCGTTACCTATAATTATCTCAACTTACGGGCTTTCTCAACCAAAGAGGGTAGCGTATTCAAAAACGCGTCCACTTGCTCTGAGGATGTTCCATTGCCAAGTGTAACCCGCAAAGATCCAAGACCCCACTCGCGCGCGAGACCGATCACGGAAATGACTTCGCTGGGCTCAGGATTACCCGTTTTGCACGCCGAACCTGATGAACAGGCATAACCTTCTGCATCCAGCATCTGTATCAACATATTACCATCCACATCTTTGAATACGAAGGAAGCATGATTTGGAAGGCGGGATTCAGGATGACCGGTCAGACGAGAATCTTGGATCTCTTCTAAGACAATGCTAACAATCCGGTCTCGCAACGGTTTAACATGAGTAATACGCCGTTCACGTTCTTTCACCGTAAACCGCAAAGCTTCAGCGAAACCGACAATATAAGGCACATTCGATGTTCCAGCTCGTAAGCCATGTTCCTGCCCACCACCCGTCAGGTGAGAGATGATTGGTGTATCCTTGCGGACATATAGAGCGCCAATACCTTTCGGTCCATAGAATTTGTGACCACCAAGAGAGATTAGATCGGCACCTAACGAATTTACATTAACCGATAAATAAGCTGCAGCTTGAACCGCATCGGTATGAAAAATTGCACCATGCTGGTGACATTTTTCAGCAATTTCTTTAACTGGATTGATTGTGCCAATTTCGTTGTTGGCATACATAACTGAGACAATAGCTGTTTCATCGCAAACTGCTTTTTCAACCGCTTCAGGTTTAACCATGCCATATTCATCTACATCCAGCCATTCAAGCTGAAAGCCGTAGTGCTCGGCTAGCTGATGTGCTGTCTTGCTAACAGCAGGATGTTCGGTTCGGGAGGTCAGAAGCCATTTACGGCCCGCTTTTTCAGACATTGCAAGTGCCGCACCATGCAAAGCCAGATTGTCTGATTCAGAACCGCAAGAAGTAAATATGACTTCCTCTGGAGCACTGTTGATAGCCGCAGCCACAATTTCGCGAGCTTCTTCTACAGCAGCTTCGGCACGCTGTCCATAACGGTGAACAGAGGATGGGTTTCCGAAAGATTCGCGAAAATATGGCAACATTACGTCGAATACACGCGAGTCTAACGGGGTGGTGGCAGCATAGTCCAGGTAAATTTGAGTCATAAGGATATTAAAACACTGTGAGATTAAAGTAGAATGATTATACCGTCTGAGGTAAGCAACTTTAATTAGGGATGTATTGAGATCACCGTGCAACGCGCGATGGACGCGCGATCGCGATGTTGACACAAAACTCTGCAAAGTGTATAATACCGTCCGCTTCTGCCCTGGCAGCAAGATCAGCCGGGGCGATCGTATGTAACCCGGCTTCCCCGCACATCGGCGAAGGACCCGTCCTGACTTTATTACAAGTGTGATTAATGGACGCGAATATCCCGCGGTCAGTGTGGCGAAGTGAATTGCCAGGAGAAAAAATGAAATACGTGATCGTTGAAAGCGGCGGCAAGCAATACAAAGCCGTCGAAGGCGAAACTATTGAAGTTGACCGCCTACCAGTAAAAGCCGGTGAAAAAGTTGATCTGGAACGCGTCTTGATGTTGGTAGACGGTGATGACATATCCATCGGGACACCCACCCTTGGAGGAGTCAAAGTCAGTACTACCGTTGCAGGTCATTTCAAAGGCCCCAAAATCATTGTTTTCAAATATAGCCCGCGAAAACGCATTCGTGTTAAAAGTGGTCATCGCCAGCAATACACTCGCCTGATTGTGAATTCTGTCGGAAAGGCAGCTAAAGGCAGTAAGGCTGCAACAGCCAAAAAAGCAGAGACTCCGGCCACAAAAAAAACCGAAGCCAAAGCTGAGAAGAAGGTAGAAAAGAAAGAGCCAGTCGCAAAGAAGACTCCGGTAAAGAAAGCTCCAACCACATCGTCTTCAAAAAAGACGAAGGCTGATAAGGCTCCTGCAAAAAAGACCCCAGCCAAGAAATCAACAACGAAGAAAACACCGGCAAAAACAACTGAAAAGGCCAAAGCAAAGAAAACACCAGCGAAAAAGGCCCCAGCTAAGAAATCAACAACGAAGAAGACTACAGCTAAGAAAACTTCTTCGACCAAGACAACCAAGAAGTAGTGTGAGGTAGCAATGGCACACAAAAAAGGTGGCGGCTCAAGCCGCAATGGACGAGATAGTAATTCCCAACGTCTGGGCGTAAAGCGCTATGCCGGTCAGCATGTACTTTCTGGTAACATCCTGATTCGTCAGCGCGGCACAAGCATTAAACCTGGTCTTAATGTAGGTAGAGGTAGCGATGATACCCTGTTCGCTATCACAGAAGGGGTCGTGCTGTTTGATGTGATTCATGGCCGCAAACGCGTTAATGTAGTTCCGGCCGAAAAATAGAGGATACTGGTATGAAAACAGATATTCATCCAAAGTACTATGTGGATGCCACTGTAACTTGCGCTTGTGGTAACACCTGGAAGACAGGTTCAACCCAACAGGAACTGCGTGTCGAAATCTGCTCAAAATGCCACCCGTTTTTCAGTGGTGAAATGCAACGCATTGTCGATATTGAAGGTCAGGTTGACCGCTTCTACAAGAAGCTCCAGGCTCGTCATGATTATGTGGAGGAAAAGAAATCCCGTGAGACTTCAAAAATCTCTCCTGAGCGCCCGGTCGCTGAACTTGAACTGGGTAAACGTTCTACCGATGCTCTGGCTAAAGTAGGTATCAAAAAAGTCGGCCAGTTCATGAACAAACTTGCCGAAGGTGAAGATGTTGTGCTCGCAATCAGTGGATTTGGTCAAAAATCTCTGATTGATGCAAAGAAGAAATTGCGCGCACTGGGCTACGAATTCCCAGAATCGGAAAGAGGCGCCTAAGTATTGCGTGTTCAGCAAACTCAGGTAAACTTACAGGCAGATGTAAATACATCTGCCTGTTTTGTTATTATTGAAAGGATACAACAAATTATGAAGCATCACACCGGTTCTATCGAAGTTGTCTGCGGATCGATGTTCAGCGGAAAAACGGAAGAACTCATCCGCCGTCTAGTGCGCGCTACGATTGCCAAACAAAAAGTGCAAGTTTTCAAACCAGCTGTTGACGTTCGCTATGCAGCAGAGAAAGTTACTTCACATACTGGCGCAAATTTCGACGCCATCCCGGTAGAAATGGCCACTGATATCCATGAACGCGTAGAGGATGATACAACCGTGGTTGCAATGGATGAAGTTCAATTCTTTGATTCTGAAATCGTGGATGTATCTCAAAAACTTGCCGAACGCGGCGTACGCGTCATTGTAGCGGGACTCGATATGGATTTCCGCGGTGAACCATTTGGTCCAATTCCCACCCTGATGTCTACAGCTGAAAAAGTGGATAAATTGCACGCAATTTGCATGACCTGTGGCCATGAAGCCTCACGAACGCAACGCCTGGTCAATGGAAAACCAGCACGCTATGATGATCCAGTGGTAATCGTTGGCGCTTCTGAATTATATGAAGCTCGTTGTCGCGAACACCACCAAGTCCCGCGGTAGCGGTGCGAAGTCCCGCAATAAGAACGTCGTATCTTTGTTAATGAGGTTAGGTTTCCCAACTGTGAGTACGATTGTTATTCGATTTTGGGATATTTAATTTTCAGGAGTAAGTATGCAAGATTATCATGAATTTTTGGCCGAAACATTGATTGATGAGGAAATCCTGCAAAACCGAATTGTCGAGATCGGTGCAGAACTCAACCGCGATTATTCAGATACAGACGATTTGCTTCTGATTTGCATTTTACGTGGTGGAATAGTCTTCCTGGTGGATTTGATGCGCCATCTCACTGTTCCCCACCAAATTGACTTTATGGCAATCTCATCCTACGGTGCCGGCGTACGTGAATCTGAAGGCAATGTGCGAGTTACGCTTGATTTGCAAACCAACATTCGAGGTAAAAATGTACTTCTCGTAGAAGACATTATTGATAGCGGGCATACTATCTCACGCGTGTTGGAATTGTTATCTACACGTCAGCCACGAAGTCTAAAGGTTTGCTCACTACTGGATAAAGCTGTACGCCGCGAAGTTGATGTTCCTATTGATTACCGTGGATTTGAGATCCCCAATAAATTTGTTTTTGGTTATGGGCTTGACATAGACGAGCATTACCGCAACCTGCCATTTATTGGTGTAGTAGATTTGGAAAAGCTCCAGGTTAATTAATTGCAACAACGGTAGGGTGGGTAATATGACAGATCAAACAAAGAAATCAGTCACGCCTTCTGAATCCCCCTACGCCGGACGCTGGGTGGCTCGTTTACATGGTAAAGTTATTGCTCAAGGCAATTCTCCTGAAGAAGCCCGCCGCGCAGCACAAACCCACCGTCACAAAGAATCTCCTGAGATCATTTTTATGCCTTCTCATTTATCCTTCTCTCCATGGTTAGCTCTTGTTTCTGAAGCTCTTCCCACCGATCAGGAAATCTACCTGGTTGGCGGTGCAGTACGAGACGCCATCCTAAATCGCGAATCACACGATCTAGATTTTGCTGTTCCTGCTGATGGCATCAAGTTAGCACGACGCGTTGCTAATCAAATTGACGGGGCCTTTTATCCTTTAGACGATGACCGTGATACTGGCCGTGTCATCCTGATCCACGAAGATGACACACGAACGATCATGGATTTTGCTACATATCATGGACCTAATATTGAAACTGATCTCCGCGATCGCGATTTTACAATTAACGCCATTGCCTACAATATAAATACGGAAGAAATTCTCGACCCGCTGAAAGGGGCAAAAGATCTTCGTGCCAAGCTCATTCGGGCATGTACTGAAAATTCCATATCGAGTGATCCAATCCGCATCTTGCGAGCGATCCGGCATGCGGCTGGGTTGGGCTTCAAAATCGAGGCAGATACCCGTCAAAAAATGAAACAAGCTGTAGAGCGGTTGCGCAGCGTTTCACCTGAGCGTTTGAGGGATGAATTATTCCATATTCTTGAAGGCCCACAACCAGATACTGCCTTCCGCGCACTGGAGATGTTAGGTGCATTGCCGCATATTTTGCCAGAATTGCCTTCATTAAAAGGTGTCGAGCAACCCTCGCCGCACGTTTACGATGTGTGGACACATACGCTG